>JBEAXM010000249.1:0-3534 GCA_041159805.1 Bacteroidota bacterium | reverse complement strand
TTCATTCGGGTGTCAATATCAGTACCACATACCTCGACGCAGATGCCAATGGCATTGGTTTGGGCTTGGAATCACGTTGGGTCAGCGGTGCAACATCCACAGGCATATCCAGAGTTGTTTTGAAGCATCAACCCGGAATAAAGGATGGGACATTTGGTCCAGGCGAAACCGATATAGATGTCGGTTTTCCCTCGATAGTGCAGTAGGGCCGTCAGTGGTGGCAATCACTCAACGGTGATCTCATCTATGAATATCCATGTGGGGTTGCCTGAACCGGGATGCCATTCGGGGCAATTGCCCATGTTGGTTGCCACCACTTTCACAAATCTTGCTTTTTGTTTTGGACCGGAGTAAGTGAAAGCCTCTACGAATGATCCGTCCTTGTCCAATGAAACAGTGTTTGTTTGTCTATGGATCTCGCTATAGCTGATTCCATCTGATGAAACATAAAAGTACACTGTGGCTGGAAGCCAGATCCAGGATGGGTATTGCTGTAGAAAGGTTGCCGATAGCTTGCTGAATTCTCTTGCTTCACCCAAGTCAATAGCCGCTTCAAAATCCTTTCCATAAAAACCCTGCCATGAACCGAACGCATTCGGCTCTCCATTAATCCCATCCACTAATCCGTTTTTGCCACCTCCCGTATAATTGTGGCTGTATTCGTTTTTGTAGGTGACGAGTTTCTTGTAGGGTAGCTTTAGGAATTGTACATGTTCGGTGCTGCTGGGGTGGAAACCTTTTTTGAATGCCTTGAGATGAATCTTGGTGGTTTCCTTGATGCTGATCGGCTCTCGGTAAACCTCCGAACCCTCATGGGGTTCCGTTCCATCCCTTGTGAATCTGATCTCAGCACCTTCGGTGTGACATGACATGGATACCTTACAGGAATCGAAAAACGACTTTTCGCAACTTGATACAAAAGGCATCATGACAGATTGTATGGTGTCTGAATTCAAAGGTATGAGCGACTTCATGTTTTTAACAGATACACTAGTCATTTGGAAATTGATGGTTGAGCCGCCTGCAAGCACACTGTGTTGAATTGGAGACTCAACCTCCTTTCCATTAATGAGGATGGATTCAATATGAATATTAGCCGTATCGGATGCATTTGCAAGAAAGGTTGTAACACCTCCCGAGCCATTGTTGATGACGGCTTTTTTGAAAATTGGGCTTCCTATCTCATAAAGATTGTTTCCAGGTGAAACAGGATAGATCCCCAATGCCGAAAGCACATACCATGCTGACATTTGTCCACAGTCTTCGTTGCCTGATAAGCCATCTCTGCCTGTACCATACATCTCCGACATGATTTTGCGAGTCAGTTGTGCGGTTCGATAGGGTTTGTCGGTGTAGTTGTACAGATAAGCCATGTGATGACTCGGTTCATTTCCGTGTGCGTATTGTCCAATCATTCCAGAGATGTCCGGTTGGGATCTGCCGGTAAGTTTGGTGTTGGCACTGAAAAGTGTATCCAGTCTTGCGGTAAAATTCGGTAGCCCGTTGTTCAAATTGATCATTCCCGGTATATCATGGGGCATGAAGAAATTGTATTGCCATGCATTCGCCTCGGTGTAGATTCCACTTACTTCGTATGGGTCAAACGGAGCCACCCAATTGCCGTTTTTCTTGCCACGGACAAATCCACTTGACTTATCAAAAACATTCAGGTAATACCTGGCTCTTTTACCAAACAATTCCGATTCATTTTTCTTACCCATGTTTTTCGCCATTTGCGCGATACACCAATCATCATAGGAGTACTCGAGTGTTTTGCTTACGGATTCGTTTTCCTTATCGGCAGGAATGTAACCAAGTGCTTTGTAGTGTTTGAGCCCCAGGTGATCCATCATTGCGCTTTTCACACATGCTTCAAGGGCTAATGTGGTGTCAAAGTCCCTCAATCCTTTCATATAAGTGTCCACGATCACTGGGACGGAATGGTATCCGATCATGCAACCGGTTTCATTACTTGCAAGCTCCCAAACAGGAAGGGTTCCCGACTCGTTGTATTTGCGCAGAAGGGCCCTCACAAATTCCTGTGCCCTGATTGGATCGATGATGGTCATCAGCGGGTGCAAGGCCCTGAAGGTGTCCCATAAGGAGAAAACGGTATACATGTTTCCACGATCCATACGGTGGATTTTGTCATCCATGCCCCTGTATCTTCCGTCAACGTCCGACATGATGCTAGGGTGGATCATGCAATGATAAAGTGAAGTGTAGAATATGATTTTCTCATTTTTATTATCACCTTCCACTTTGATTCTCGATAGTTCCGTATTCCAATTGTTGAATGCGTTTTTTCTGAATCCTTCGAAGTCCCATGATGCCGCTTCAGTGGTAAGATTCAATTTTGCATTTTCTGCACTTACTGTCGAAACACCGGTCTTCACAGTAATTTGTTGACCCTTTTTTGTTTTGAATCGGAATGCAGCTACACTTCCTCCTTGAATTGCACGGTTGTCTGCTATCGCTGATAATGTTTTCGAATCAAATATTTCGTTTTCGGTGAATGGCACCGAAAATTCGCTATGAAAAAACACTATCTGGTCCTTGGCCCATCCTTTCGATCTACGATACCCTTGGACAGTCTTGTTGTCAACGATCCTTATAAAGGTTTCTGCTGCTTTATCTTCTATGCCGTGATTGAGATCTAGAATAATATATGCAATGTCCGACTCAGGAAAGGTGTAGCGCTGTATACCGGTTCGGGTGGTGGCGGTTAATTCGACTTTTATTCCGTGGTCGTCAAGGGTTACCGCGTAATACCCTGGCTTGGCCATTTCCGACTCTTTCTTGAATGAAGATCTATAGCCATTCATCGGACTTGATTCATCACCCGGCCTTATTTGCTTGCCAATGGTGGGCATGAACATGATGTCACCATAATCGGCAGCGCCGGTGCCACTTAAGTGCAGATGACTGAATCCGATAATGGTGTTGTTGCTTGAATGGTATCCTGAGCAGTTTTCCCACCCTGTTGTTCGGGTGTCAGGACTCAGTTGAACCATTCCGAATGGAGTTGTTGCACCCGGAAAAGTGTGTCCGAAACCATCTGTTCCAATGAAAGGGTCCACCCAGTCTGCAGGTTGTTGTTGTGCGTGCAGACTGCCTATGGATAGGAAAAAACAAATGAGAACCATTCGAGTGAAATTCACTGCGATCACATATGTATTCATGACTTTTGGGGTTTACTGTTGATGCTTGGAGTCCACCATTCGGTTGCCGTTTTGGTCGTGATGGGCATAATTGAATCCTTGATGTATGGCGAAGGATCCGATTTCTCCTTCTTTGTTTATGGCAAGGAATCCGACTTGAAGGTCTTGTACGTTTTTCTCATGCTTGATGATTCTTTTCACTGCAGTTCTGCATGCCTCTGTAGGATTCATACCTTGTCGCATCAGCTCCACAATGAGGAAGCTCCCGCATTGTCTGATTACCGTTTCGCCGAGTCCCGTTGCACAGGCGCCTCCGACGGAATTGTCCACATACAATCCTGCTCCAATGATGGGAGAGTCCCCGACCCTGCCG
>JBEAXM010000246.1:0-5114 GCA_041159805.1 Bacteroidota bacterium | reverse complement strand
TGATTTTAGCTGCCTTAATCAACCGTTTTTTAGTGTCGTACATGGGTTATGAGCATGTGTGAAAAAATACCTTTTCTTTATTTATCCACACAGGATAAGGTCATTTTTTTTAATGGTATTTTTACCCATGAGCGTGGCTTCCCCTAAACGCAACTCATAAGTTCTTAAAAAACTAGTAACCAGTATTTTGTATGCCAAAAGATCCTTCCATTAAATCGGTTTTGATCATCGGTAGCGGACCCATAATCATTGGTCAGGCATGTGAATTTGATTATAGTGGCTCCCAAGCTTCGCGTTCATTGAAAGAGGAGGGGGTTGAGGTATCGCTTATAAATTCGAATCCAGCCACCATTATGACCGATCCGGTCACGGCCGACCATGTGTACCTTTTGCCTCTGACCACCGATTCAATTGAGAAGATTTTGCAAGAAAGAAAGATTGACGCTGTGCTTCCCACCATGGGAGGGCAAACGGCATTGAATCTTTGCAAGGAGGCTGATGAACGGGGAATTTGGAAGAAGTACGGTGTGCGAATCATTGGTGTCAACGTGGCCGCCATCGAGACTACTGAAAACCGTGAGGCATTTCGCCAATTGATGGTCGATATCGGTGTTGGGGTGGCTCCCTCCAGAATAGCCAACTCGTTTCTTGAAGGCAAGGAAATTGCCCAGCAGCTAGGATTTCCTTTGGTAATCCGTCCATCCTACACACTTGGTGGAACGGGCGCCGGGTTTGTTTACAAAAAAGAAGAGTTTGAGGAAAAGCTGATGCGTGGCCTGCAGGCATCCCCAATTCACGAGGTGCTGATTGAGAAAGCCGTATTCGGATGGAAAGAGTTTGAGCTGGAGCTCCTGCGAGACAACAAGGATAATGTGATCATCATATGCTCCATCGAGAATTTTGACCCGATGGGAATTCATACAGGAGACTCCATCACGGTTGCTCCGGCAATGACGTTAAGCGACAAGACCTATCAGCACATGCGCAACCTGGCCATCAAAATGATGCGCTCAATTGGTGAATTCGCTGGAGGTTGCAACGTACAGTTTGCGGTGAACCCGGAGGATGAATCCATCATTGCAGTGGAGATCAATCCGCGTGTTTCACGGTCCTCCGCTTTGGCATCCAAGGCCACCGGTTATCCGATTGCCAAGATCGCTGCCAAGATGGCAATTGGTTACAACCTGGATGAACTGCAAAACCAGATCACCGGTTCAACTTCTGCATTTTTCGAACCAACACTCGACTATGTGATTGTGAAAATCCCAAGATGGAACTTTGATAAGTTTCATGGTGCCGACCGTTCGCTTGGTTTGCAAATGAAGTCGGTTGGAGAGGCAATGGGTATTGGCCGCAGTTTTGCAGAAGCCCTACAAAAGGCATGTCAATCCTTGGAGATCAACAGACTTGGCCTGGGTGCCGATGGTAAGGGATGGACCCGTGTGGATGATATCGTTCACTCCATGGAAAATCCCTCATGGGATCGATTGTTCCATATCAAGGAGGCACTCCGATTGGGCGTTCCCATCCAATCTGTGCACAACCTAACCAAGGTCGATAAATGGTTTTTGAATGAGATTCAGCAACTGGTGCAGATTGAAGCAGAGCTTCGTAGATATCAATTGAATAATTTACCTGCTGATCTGATGTTGGAGATCAAACAAAAGGGATACTCCGATGCACAGATTGCGCATCTATTGGGAAATGTCACCGAGGATGATGTTTATGATAGAAGAAAGGCCATAGGAGTGCGAAGGGTTTATAAAATGGTGGATACCTGTGCTGCGGAATTTCCCTCAAAGACACCCTACTTGTATTCGACCTTTGAGGCCGCATACAAGAATGCTGAAGGTGTTTTTTCCACTGAGAATGAATCGGTGGTTTCCAGCCGAAAAAAAGTTGTGGTATTGGGGTCTGGTCCCAACCGAATCGGACAGGGTATTGAATTTGATTACTCCTGTGTGCATGGAATCCTGGCTGCTAGAGAGGCGGGATACGAGTCCATCATGGTCAACTGTAATCCGGAAACTGTTTCAACAGACTTCGATATCGCCGATAAGCTTTATTTCGAGCCGATTTTCTGGGAACACATCTATGAACTTATCGAGTATGAAAAACCTGAAGGCGTAATTGTTCAGTTAGGCGGACAAACCGCGTTGAAGCTATCCGAGCGTTTACATCAAAAAGGGGTGCCGATTATCGGTACTTCCTTTGACAGCATGGATTTGGCTGAAGACAGGGGCCGCTTTTCCGATCTGTTGAAGAGTTTGGATATACCTTACCCACTATACGGAGTCGCAGAATCGGCAGAGGAAGCGCTGGTTGTGGCCAACAAGGTTGGTTATCCGGTATTGGTGCGACCTTCATACGTTTTGGGCGGACAGGGTATGTGTATCGTGATAAACGATGAAGAACTGGAAATCGCAGTTATCAAATTGCTGAAGAATTTACCGGGTAACCGTGTTTTAATCGATCATTTCCTGGATCGTGCAGAAGAAGCAGAGGCGGATGTCATTTGTGATGGAACCGATATACAATTCATCGGTTTAATGGAGCACATTGAACCTGCCGGTATTCACTCCGGTGACTCCTATGCGGTCCTTCCCCCGTTTAGTTTGTCTGAAGGTGTACTGGATCAGATGAGACAGTATGCACGCAAGATCGCCTTGGCGCTTGATGTCCGTGGGCTGTTAAATATCCAATATGCCATCAAGAATGAAAAGGTTTATGTGATTGAGGCCAACCCAAGAGCATCCCGAACCGTTCCTTTCATTGCGAAGGCCCATAAGGTTCCGTATATCAATATAGCCACCAAGGTGATGCTTGGAGCCAATAAGCTGAGTGATTTCAAGATCGAGCCCGCCTCATTCGGTTATGCCATCAAGGAGCCGGTTTTCTCATTTGATAAATTCCCCAATGTGAATAAGGAGCTTGGTCCTGAAATGAAATCCACTGGTGAAGCGATCCGTTTCATTGAAACCATCGATGATCCTTACTTCCGCAACCTTTACAAGGAAAAGTCCATGTATTTAAGTCGATAAACAGAATGTCATGCTGAAGCTGTTACTTGTACTTTTGTGCATCTATTTGTTGATTCGTATGTTCACCCGCAACATGGTTGCGACTTCCTTTTCAGAAATGCAGCGAAAGATGCAGGAAGAGATGAAACGACGAGCTCAGCAAGGCGGAGCGCACAACCCCGAAGGTCATGTTTCCGTGAATGGACAACCCAAGCAAAAGAGCGGTGGCAACAGTGGCGAGTATGTAGACTACGAGGAAATTAAATAGCTTTCAACATCCGGATAAGATGAAACCAGAACTAAAGAGATTTTTACCACATGTATATGTGACACTTTTCTTCATTGCCATTTGTGCGGTGTATTTCAATCCTGTTTTTCAAGGCAAAGGGTTGAGCCAACATGACACCGAACAATGGGAAGGCATGGCTAAGGAGATATCCGACCACCGTGAAAAATACAACGAGGAGCCACTATGGACCCGCTCCATGTTTGGTGGAATGCCCGCCTACCAGATATCCGTGCTGTATCCTAATAATCTGATTTCTTATGTCAATAAGTTATTGACGTTAGGTTTCCCGGAACCCTACGGATATGTGTTGATGTCACTGATGGGATTCTACCTATTGCTCATTTGTTTGAATGTTAATTGGAAAATTGCCGTTGGAGGTGCCATTGCTTATGCCTTTTCCTCCTACAATTTCATCATCCTAATGGCAGGTCATAACTCGAAGTTACACGCCATTGCACTAATGCCTTTTGTTCTGGCGGGTGTGGTGTTGGTATTCAACAACCGGTACTTGCTTGGTGGTGCGATCATGTCAATGTCCTTGGCGCTACAGATTTATGCGAACCATTTGCAGATCACATACTACCTGGCTATCGGAATTGCCATTTTCGGATTGATTCAATTCTTTCAATCGTTGAAAAACAAGAAGCTTCCTGACTTTGGAAAGGCTGCAATGACACTTGTGGTTGCTTCGGTTATCAGTGTCTTACCAAACATTACCAGCTTGTGGGCGACTATGGAGTACGGAAAGGATACAACCCGAGGTCCATCCGAGCTCACAACCAAAAAAGTTTCCAAAGGGCTGGACCAGGATTATGCTTTCGCTTGGAGTTATGGTATAGGTGAATCGATGACCCTGCTCATTCCTGATTTCAAAGGAGGTCCATCCAGCTCCGATGTAGGTAAGAAGTCAGCAACCTATGAGGCATTGGTTCAAAATGGTGCAGGTGCTCAAGCATCTCAATTTGTCAGGCAAACTCCACTCTATTGGGGACCGCAATCATTCACCGCTGGTCCTGTATACATGGGGGCAATTGTTTGCTTTCTCTTTGTTTTGGGATTCTTTGTTGTTCGAGGTCCTTACCGTATTTGGCTGATCATTGCAACGGTGTTTTTTATTTTCATGTCTTGGGGTAAGCATTTCATGGTGTTCAATGACTTTCTTTTCCACTATCTGCCGGGTTATAACAAGTTCCGAACGGTCTCCATGGCTCTTGTTTTTTGCGGTGTTAGTATGGTTTTGCTTGGTTTTATTGCGCTACAGCAATTGTTTAATGATGAGTTAAGCTTGAAATTCAAGAATAAAGCTCTTTTTTGGTCTTATGCCATAGTGGGCGGATTATGTTTCTTTTTTGCTTCCATTGGTCCATCCTTCCTTAATTTTAATTCGGATGTTGATGGGCAGTTGGCTGGTCAGGATGGTGCACCTCTCACATGGTTGATAAATGCCATACATGAAGACCGTGCATCAGCTTTGCGTACGGATGCTTTCAGGTCTTTGGTATTCATTTCGCTTGCCTTCGGATTGCTTTGGGCAGCAATGAACCGAAAAATCCAAACCACAGTCACAGTTCTTTTGATTGGAGGTTTGACCTTGATTGATCTTTGGGCGGTTGATAAGAGGTACCTGTCAGATCGGAATTTTGTTTCCAAGAACCGACTTAAGCAACCCTTTCTACCCAATGAAGCCAACATGGCAATCATGCAAGATACAACCTTGGGTTACCGGGTATTGAACACATCTGTTAGCACATTCAATGACGCATCCACATCTTATTTCCATCATAGTATTGGTGGGTATCATGGTG
>JBEAXM010000239.1:0-2880 GCA_041159805.1 Bacteroidota bacterium | reverse complement strand
AGCCAGAGGCATCACCTCTTCTGTTCATACACCAACTTTTGACATAGAGGAAAAGGCCTTGGAAACCGGCATGGGGCTTATGGCTTGGTTAGCCATCAAGGGGCTCGAAAAAAAGTGATTTTTTGAATCGTGACCTGAGGGAGGGACGTCAGTTCGCCATCTCGCTCATAAAGCGGATGCGCATCAGTCTGATTTCCTCCTCTGTGTAGTCTTCCTCTCCTAGGTTTTCCAGCGCATCTTCGATGCTGTCCGTTTCAGCGGTTCGGAAATAGTCGTAAACTTCGTCCTGACGATCCTCATCCAGCACCTCGTTGATGTAATAGTTGATATCGATACGTGTCCCCGACGAAACGATGCTTTCGATTTCCGAGATGATATCCGCAACGGTGATGCCTTTGGCTTCTGCCATGTCTTCCAAGGCGATTTTACGATCAATGTTTTGTATGATGTACACCTTGAGGCCACTCTTGTTCACCACCGACTTTACCACCAAATCCATTGGCCGGTCGATTTCATTCTCCTCCACATATCTTGAAATGAGGTCAACGAACGGCTTACCGAATTTCTGTGCCTTACCGGGGCCAACACCACTGATGTTCTTCAGTTCATCGAGGGTGATCGGATATTGGATGGCCATCTCCTCCAAGGATGTTTCTTGAAAGACAACGAAGGGAGGCACATTTTTCTGCTTTGCAACTTTCTTGCATAGGTCTTTGAGCATGGCAAACAGCTCGGCATCCGCTGCACTGCCACCACCACCCCCAGAGGAGGGTTCGTCATCATCATCACTCTCGGTGTTCGAAAACTCATGGTCGAGTGTAACATGAAATGAATTCGGACTATTCAGGAATGCCTTGCCTTCGGCAGTGATTTTCAGAAGACCATAATGATCGATATCCTTCACCAGAAGCCCGGAAAGGATTGACTGGCGAACAACCGAGGTCCAGAATCGCTGGTCCTTATCAGCACCCTCGCCAAACACTTCCAGCTTGGTATGCATATAATCCTTGATGGCCTTGTCTTCCTTGCCTAACAGGACATTGATGACATGGTCGGCGGCGAATTTCTCCTTGACAGCTAAAACGGTTTCCAAGAGCAATTGCACTTCGTCTTGTGCCTCCACCTTGGTTTTCGGATGCAGGCAATTGTCGCAACACTGACAATTGTCCTGATCATACTCCTCTCCGAAATAGTGAAGCAACACACGCCTTCTACAAACCGATGACTCGGCATATCCAACGGTTTCAATCAGCAATTGCTTACCGATTTCCTGTTCGGCAACCGGTTTCCCTTTCATGAACTTCTCGAGCTTCTCGATATCCTTGTAGCTGTAAAACGCGATGCATTTACCTTCTCGGCCGTCCCTTCCAGATCTGCCGGTCTCCTGGTAGTATCCTTCAAGACTTTTTGGAACGTCATGATGTATTACAAAACGCACATCGGGTTTGTCGATTCCCATTCCAAATGCAATGGTGGCCACAATGACATCCGCTTCCTCCATCAGGAACATATCCTGGTGTCTTGCCCTTTGGGCGGCATCCAATCCGGCGTGGTAGGGTAGGGCTTTGACTCCGTTAACGGTCAGGGTTTGTGCAACCTCCTCCACCTTCTTCCGGCTCAAGCAATAAACAATGCCCGATTTCCCTTGGTTTTGACGGATATATTTGATGATCTCCTTGAGCACATCAACTTTTGGTCGCACCTCGTAATACAGGTTTGACCGGTTGAACGATGATTTGAAGACGGTTGCCTTGAGCATGTTCAGGTTCTTTTGGATATCCATTTGAACCTTCTCGGTTGCTGTTGCAGTAAGTGCAATGATGGGAACCTTGCCGATTTGCTCGATGATGCTTCTAAGTTTGCGGTATTCCGGTCTGAAATCGTGGCCCCACTCCGAAATACAATGCGCCTCGTCAATGGCGAAGAACGAAATCCCGATATCTTTCAGGAACGAAACGTTTTCCTCCTTGGTCAGGGATTCGGGAGCAACGTAAAGCAGTTTGGTTTTTTTCTGCAGGATGTCCTGCTTCACCCGAAGAATCTCCGCCTTCGAAAGGGATGAGTTCAGGAAGTGCGCAATACCTTCATCGGAACCGAATCCACGGATGGAATCCACCTGGTTCTTCATCAAGGCGATCAAAGGTGAGATGACGATGGCGGTACCATCACTTATAAGTGCTGGTAGTTGGTAGCACATCGACTTGCCACCTCCGGTGGGCATGATAACAAATGTATCCTTCCCGTCCAGGACGTTTTTGATAATGGCTTCCTGATCACCTTTGAATGATTCATAACCAAAAAAACGTTGTAGGGCACCCAACAACGTACTCTCCTCAACAAGCTCGCTCATCTCACTCAGATGGTTTTTATTATTTTTGTCCTATAAAGATATACAAAACCAACGGAACGCTACCAAATCCAATTGAAATTATTTTGAAATCAAGTCAGGAAATAATCGATATGGCGGTCGGTACGCTGGAAACTGAGGCCTCTGCCCTTAGCGCACTGAAGTCAACAATCGACAATCAGTTCGTTGATATCGTAAAGCTAATACATAATTCAAATGGTCGAGTGATTGTCACGGGCATCGGGAAGAGCGCCATCGTAGCACAGAAAATTGTGGCAACGATGAATTCTACCGGTACTCCTGCAATTTTCATGCACGCAGCCGATGCCATTCATGGCGACCTTGGAATAATCCAGAAAAACGATGTGGTGATTTGTATTTCAAAGAGCGGTAATACGCCTGAAATCAAATTGTTAGTGCCATTGATAAAGACTGGTGGAAATAAGCTGATTGGAATGGTAGGGGATTTGTCCTCTTTTTTGGCTGTGCAAGCAGATTATATTCTAAATACCACTGTTAATAAGGAAGCATGT
>JBEAXM010000111.1:0-3243 GCA_041159805.1 Bacteroidota bacterium | reverse complement strand
TGATAATGAAGATTTTTTTCATAGTAAGATTTTAAGGCAATGAATGCCAGTTAAGAAATGGAGAGGAAAGAAACAGGGTTACAACCAGTGGAATCGCCGATTTGGATTCCGGGCTGCAGGCAATTAAAAAAGACTGTAAGGTTGAAAGTTCAACTGGGCTTTTTTAAATATTAGATAATCACAACACAATTGTCGACGCATTGCCTTAGCACCTTCCGTGCCAACAGCAAAATTTCTGACAAATCGCAAATAATGATGACAAAAATGGTAAGCCGACAAACAACTGCAGGTCAATTTGTCGGGAATTGGCAGTTTCGGTAGTTCGACCACCGATGTTTGAAGGGTTCGGTAATTGAAAGTGCTAAACAGTTTTGATGGTGACTGAATTCATCGGATACAATTACATCCAACAAATCAGGTGCGAAATTATTTCGAGGGGATGAAGAACAGATGAAGATTTAAACCTCATTCCTACGTATAAAACTGCGCAGCTTTTTCATATCCGTTATGGGACCTTCCAAAAAATCCGACTCACCATAGCCCCCACCATATGCTTTGATGCGAATACCCGTGGATAGGATCCAAATCATGGTTCGGTCTCCCTCCCATCCGTGTTTTACAAATGCGCCACTGTGGTCGCGCCTGTATCCCATAGAACGAATGGTGCGAATAATGCGTTGTTCGGGCGTGTACGCAATCAAACCAAAACAGGTAATGATGTTGCGGAAAATGGATTTGAGAATATTCATTTTACTTGGAAGGGTTACGATAAGCTGAATACAACAAAAATATCCCCACAACCACATCAATCAGATTCCACACTTCACGTTCAAATGAAATCTTGAAGAAGGGCTGGAACAAGATGGCCAGGGCAATGTATAGAATCTTGAGTCCTTCGCTGCCTTTCTGGTTGGTGGTGAGGGCGAAATAGGCAAACAGCAAAGCGCCCGACAACCGCACAAACTGATAATAGCCATACGGCATGGGTGCGAGGCAAAGGAACAGCAGGATGGCGAAAACGATTTTGAGGGTCTTTTGCATCATCAAATCAATTAAGAATGGAGAAACGAAACATTAAATTAAATATTATTGTTCAATCAAATAAGCATACCCTGCTCCTACTTTTCCTGGTAAACCAGTAACTTTATTCACTTCGGCGAAATCCAATATCCCGTTGGTATCTGATTTAATCTTGCGTGCCATGGGACCAGCATCGTGAATCAAAATGGTAGGATCCACATGGTATGTTTCGCGAACTTTAATGGCAGTCTCCAAAATATCTTTTATGGACCCATGGATATCGATGAAACGAATGCCTTCAGTAGGATGCTCCCATACCAAGGCCACGGTACCTCCATCATTTCTCGAAAATGCGTCCAGTTTACTGATTGGATATATGCCAGGTGATTTCAATTGAACCGTTCTTAAAGGAGGACAAGCATAAAGTATAGATGTAGATGCCGGCACAAAACCAGGTGAAGATGTGCAACTGCCTGATACCATTTCGATGGAGTCTCCGTGAAGTTTTAATTCGGACAGTTTCCATTGCCGACCGGCAACCACATTCAACCCTAACTTATCATTGGGCATCAACTTTTCCTTATGTACGTAGTGAATGGTTGCCTTGTTAGTAATCGAGGTACTGCGTTCCAATTTTAAAACAAATCCATCCTTTGGACATCGATTGAAAAAGTTAGTGGTATACTGATGGATGTACCCACTCAATGGATCTACATCCAGGAAAAACTGCGCCGTACCAAATACACCTGCCAAAGATTTGATTCTCTTTTGAGCCCTGCCCTCTTTATGGGTAAACAACATCACCTGGGCCTCGCTTAATTCAGAGGTTTGAAATCGGTATTGGCCATCTGCGGATGGAGCTTGAGAATAGCGTATGGCAAAACTTGAAGTATCCTGTTCATTAGGTTCAACCGATTCACTGATTGATTGCCAATTATAAGCCACATCACTAAATTTATGAGCTGGTTCAGCGGCATCATTAAATGATAACGGAGTGGTAATACAAACCAATGTAAACACAACCACAATGCATGAAAAGCATAAGTAATATAATAATTTAGGTGGTTTCAATTCATGGTTTGTTTAAATTTGATTCGATTTACTTCGTTTAAACAAATATAACTTTTAACATTTAAAAATCCAAAAGCAAAAACCCAACCTGATGGCGACTCATTGTTCCTTTATTTGCAACCAATGCCATTATCAATGCATGGTATCGGGTGGAGAAGACGCATTGTTTTCGGGACCAACGGTGACTTGTTCCTGCTCTCATTGCAACGAGCTATTGGATGTCTGCTTATGGAGCATAAACAGATTCGATGATCTTGAATCCGATGAGACGCTATCAGAATCAACACCGCAACCTCCCAAACTAAAAGAAGAAGTCGATTTAACGAAGGCAAAATGCCATGAGTGCGGGGAGAAAGGAGGACTTCAAATTTGGAATGCCTCCAATCGACCTTGTCCTAAGTGCAAAACGGGCACTATGGATATCGACCCGAACGGAATGATAATAATGTCTGATTGACCAACAGCAAATCAAACCTGCTTGATCACCAGCTCCACGAACTTCCACTTGCGCTTGAGCAGTCGGTGGTTATGGCGAGGAAGCAATTCGCCCTTACGCCGAATGTAAAACATGAACGTCTCGGCAAAGTCCTCCATAGGCTTGCCAGCTGCATATTCAGAAACAAAAGCATCCTCAGGCATATCAATGGGCTCCGAGCTGAAGTAACGACCTCCAAAGACTTCTTCGAATGCAGGATTATACTCTATGAGTTCGGGATAATAATGTGCAAAGGCATGACCGTATTCATGCCGTATGGTGTCGCGCAAAGAAAACACGGTACCCGGAGACAAATTGGTTGGCATGAATTGAGGAATGTAAATATGTCCTTCTTTATACCCTAACATACGATCTAAAATCCAAGAGCGGTGGATGAACATACCTTGAGCATCCCACATGTCAGGTTGCGGAACCATGTCCCAATACACATTGGCTTCCAGCAATCTACTCTCCTCATGCCAAAGTCCAAGCTTTGTGAATTCTCGCTGCACATGTAAAGTGGCGGCATTTACCTGGTTGTAGGTGATGCGGAAGGGCGGCATGGGGGATTCAGCTTTGGGTAATTATTATTAATTTTTACCGATGTATGCCCAAGCAAATGTAGATTTAGAGAAAAGACTTTTTCCTGTTTTTATTATTACTCGATCATATAATAT
>JBEAXM010000097.1:0-5265 GCA_041159805.1 Bacteroidota bacterium | reverse complement strand
GCACAGAAGCTCGGTGTCAAGATGGTGCTCGCCAATAGTGAGTTTTTCAACAGCATACCTGACTTGAGCTCATTTGACAAGGTGATGGCCAAGTTTCCCACCGACATCCGCGAAAGCAAATCCCTCAAAGGAAAATTAGGTGGCTTGGTGTGGACATTAAAGCAGAAGGCCGAATCACAAAAAGTGGAGGTTTCGAGTGCAGCTTTGCTGAAACAACTCGCATCGCTGCGCGAGATCAAGACCAAGCAGGAGCTTGTTCTACTGCAGCGTGCCATCGACATGACCTGTGAAGGGATGGCCGAAGCCATTCGTGCTGCCAAGCCAGGCATGACCGAGTATCAGGCGCAAGCCATCGTTGAGTTCTATTTCAAGTTTCGTGGAGCAGAATCGCCTGGGTATGGATCCATCTCCGGAGGAGGCGAGAACTCGTGTGTGTTGCATTATGTTACCAACCGGAAAAAACTCGGTCCGAACGACATGCTCCTGATGGATATGGGTGCCGAGTACCATGGCTACACCGCCGATGTTACGCGTACCATTCCCGTAAGTGGCACCTTCAATCCTGAGCAGAAGGCGGTTTATGAGTTGGTTTTGAAGGCCCAACTGGCCGCCATAGACATGTGCAAGAAGGGGGCAGGGTTTTACGATCCGCACCAAAAAGCTTTCCAAATAATCGCCGACGGACTAGTTGAATTGGGTATCATCAAAGACCGAAACGCAGCTCGCCGGTATTTCAACCATGGTTCCAGCCATTACCTGGGTTTGGAAGTGCACGATGCTGGGAACTATGGCCCACTGATGCCAAATCAAGTAATTACCATTGAGCCAGGCATTTACATTCCACCCAACTCGCCTTGCGATAAGAAATGGTGGAATATTGGTATTCGGATTGAAGATGACATCTTAATTACTGATAATAAGCCAATTGTGATGTCTTCTTCACTTCCTAAGTCTGTTGCGGAGCTTGAAAAACTGATGGCGGAGCCCAGTCTGTTCGATACGCTTAAATAATTCATTTTCCGTTTGTAAAAAACGGATGCGATCATTACCTTTGCACACTCAAAATTAATTTCCATTTCCAATGGCTAAGAAAGGTAACAGGGTACAAGTGATAATGGAGTGCACCGAGCACAAGAACAGCGGTATGCCCGGCACTTCGCGTTACATCACCACCAAAAACAAGAAGAACACCACCGAGCGTCTGGAGCTTAAGAAGTACAACAGGATTCTCAAGAAGGTGACCGTTCACAAGGAAATCAAGTAATCACGTTCAACATTCATAACCCATGGCAAAGAAAGTTGTAGCTACGCTCAAAACCGGTAAAGGAAAAGAATTCTCCAAAGTCATTAAAATGGTGAAGTCGCCAGTGACTGGTGGTTATACCTTCAAACAAGAGGTCGTACATAACGACCACGTTAAGGATTTCCTCAAGGAGAAGTAATATCCGGTTAACGGAATCAAGAGCTTCTTTCAATATGAAGGGAGCTTTTTTTGTTCCTGCACCTCAACAAAGACCAAATGGGACTCTTTGATTTTTTCAAAAAGACAAAAAAGGAAGACCTCGACGAAGGATTGACCAAGACACGCGAGAGCGTGTTTGCACGGCTCACCAAGGCCGTGATGGGTAAATCCACCGTAGATGACGAGGTGCTCGACAACATCGAGGAGATATTGCTTTCATCCGATGTGGGTGTACCTACTACGCTCAAGATCATTGACCGATTGCAACAACGCGTGAGCCGCGATAAGTTCATCAGCACATCCGAACTGAGCCGACTCCTGAAAGAGGAGATCATCGACCTGCTCACGGAAAATGACAAGTCGTCGGTTCCCATGAATGCAACCGGTGCCATCCCCAAACCCTATGTGATCATGGTGGTGGGAGTGAACGGTGTGGGTAAAACCACCACCATTGGCAAGCTGGCATATCGACTCAAGGGAGAAGGTAAGAAGGTGATTCTCGGTGCAGCCGATACGTTTCGTGCAGCAGCGGTGGATCAACTGACCATCTGGTCCAAGCGTGCCGATTGCCATATCGTTTCTCAAGGCATGGGTGCTGATCCTGCTTCCGTTGCATTTGATACAGTGCAAGCCGCCGTAGCTCAACAAGCCGATGTGTGCATCATCGACACGGCGGGACGATTGCACAACAAGGTGAATCTGATGAATGAGCTTTCGAAGATCCGTCGCGTGATGCAGAAGGTTGTACCCGACGCACCACATGAGGTGTTGTTGGTGCTGGATGCCTCCACCGGGCAAAATGCCATTGAACAAGCGAAACAGTTCACCGCAGCCACCGAAGTGAACGCATTGGCATTGACCAAGCTCGATGGAACTGCAAAGGGTGGAGTGGTCATCGGTATCTCGGATCAGTTCAGAATACCTGTGCGATATATTGGATTAGGTGAAAGACCTGAGGACCTCAAGCCGTTCGATCGGGCCGCCTTCATCGACTCGCTTTTCGGAAACAGCTCCATTTCCTGATACATGAGAACCAAATCCACACGTAACAACCGCATCAACGTAGTTACACTCGGCTGCTCTAAAAACGTAGTGGACTCAGAGGTGTTGATGGGACAGTTGCAAGCCAACGATTTTGAAGTGGCGCATGAAGCGGATGCCAATACCGATGATGTCGTAATCATCAACACCTGTGGCTTCATCGATAACGCCAAACAGGAGTCCATAGATACGATTTTGCATTTTGCCAAGGAGCGCGAACAGGGAAGGATCAGCAAGTTGATTGTGACCGGATGTTTGTCGGAGCGATACAAGCCCGACTTGGAAAAAGAGATTCCTGATGTCGATCATTTTTTCGGCACACGTGACTTGCCTTTGCTGTTGAATACGCTTGGCGCGGATTTCAAACACGAATTGGTTGGGGAACGCATGTTGACCACCCCGCGACATTTTGCCTACTTAAAGATTTCCGAGGGCTGCGACCGCCCTTGCTCATTCTGCGCCATACCCTTGATGCGAGGCGGCCACATTTCACGCTCCATGGAGGATTTGGAAGCAGAGGCAAGTGCCTTGGCTGCTAAAGGAACCAAGGAGCTGCTCATCATCGCCCAGGACTCCACCTATTACGGCCTCGATCTCTACAAGGAGCGTCGGCTTGCAGAACTTTTGACTCGGCTATCTAAAGTCGAGGGCATCGAATGGATTAAGCTGCATTATGCATTCCCCACAGGATTTCCAATGGATGTGTTGGACGTGATGCGCGACACTCCAAACATTTGCAAGTATATCGACATCCCTTTGCAACATGCCGCCGACAATGTCCTGAAGTCGATGCGACGTGGCACCACCCTGGCCAAAACAGAAGAGCTAATCGCCACCATCCGCGAAAGCGTGCCGGGCATTGCCATCCGCACCACCCTTATTTCAGGATATCCAGGTGAAACAGCAGAGGACCATCGGACCATGGTGGAGTTTGTTCGCAGAAACCGATTTGATCGGTTGGGGGTGTTTGCCTATTCGCACGAGGAGAATACGCACGCGTTTCAATTGGAAGATGATGTTCCGGCAGAAACCAAGCAGGAGCGGGTGGATGAGATCATGGCCGTGCAACAACGCATATCATCTGAGGTCAACCAACAGAAAATAGGGCAGGAGTACAAGGTGTTGATAGACCGCAAGGAGGGCAATTACTATGTGGGACGTACCGAGTTCGATTCACCCGAAGTGGATAACGAAGTGCTTATTGAAGCCAAAGACCTGTACTTGCGCCAAGGTAATTTTGTACAGGTGCGCATCACCGATGCCGGCGAATTTGACTTGTTCGGCATTCCCGTTTGATTTTTTATCTTTCGCAAATGAAAACCACGCGGGTGCCATTTTCCGAAACGGGATTGTTCCCGGCCCTGCTAACACGGTATTTGTCGGGTGATGATGCACTGAAACCGTTCTATCGTTTCAAGCCGGAACTTGAATCCTTCAGCGAAGTCATCGCCGAAAGGCGTAAGACTACAATCAACAGAAACATTCTGCACGATGCATTGGTGCGTCAATACACTAACGTTTTGGAACCCCGAAACGAAGTGCATGCCGCAATCAAATCGCTTTTGTCGGAGGACACTTTTACCGTGACCACGGGCCACCAACTGAATATCTTCACTGGTCCACTGTATTGTGTTTACAAAGTGCTTTCCACGATCAAGCTTGCGCAGCAGTTGGGCGAAGCCCATCCCGAATGTAGCTTCGTTCCGGTTTTTTGGATGGCATCCGAAGACCATGACATCGCCGAGATCGATCATTTCCGTGTGTTCGGCAATGAGTTGAAATGGGAGCAGCAAGGTACAGGACCCACAGGTCGCTTGTCGACAGCGGGCTTGGACGAGCTGTTTAACCGATTGCAGGAATTATTGGGTGAGAACCATGCATCCATCGCCAATCTTTTTCGAAATGCCTACAGCCGTCATGCCCGATTGGCGGATGCCACCCGGGAGATTTTCAATGCCTTGTTTGGCAAATTCGGTTTGGTTGTTTTGGATGGTGATGACGCAGCACTGAAACGGCTTTTTGCTCCGCATATGATGCAGGAGCTGAGTCATCAGGTTTCCTTCAACGCGCTGAGTGGAACCAATGAACGCTTTCAATCGGTTGGCAAGATTCAAATCACACCACGCAACAACAATCTTTTTTACATACAGGATGGAATGCGCGAGCGTTTGGAGAAGACAGCACAGGGTGATTGGTCGGTTGTGAATACAAACATCGTTTTCAATCGCGCACAGCTGGATGAAGAGTTAGGTCAACATACGGAACGATTCAGTCCGAATGTTGTTCTGCGTCCCGTTTACCAGGAAATCATTTTGCCGAATCTCGCATATATCGGAGGTCCGGGTGAATTGAATTATTGGTTGCAACTGAAAGATGTTTTTGAGACGTTTGGCGTCTTTTATCCAATGGTGCTGATGCGGTCGAGCTTCACATTGTTGAGTGATTCCGACATGAGCAAGATGGATAAGCTAGGGCTCACTGCTTCGGATGTGTTCCTTTCGCAGGATTCGTTGTTGGCAAAAACGCTGGAGCGGATGGGCGAGTCAGCCCCTGATTTCTCGGACGCATACAAGCAAATCAACATTGCATTTGATGATTTGAAGCAACAGCTTTCCAAGGTTGATAGTACATTGGTTGCAACTGTGGAATCGGAAAAGGCCAAGACCATGAAGTCATTGACCGGACTTGAGGAAAAGGCCAATCGTGCTGTTAAGCGCAAGAACGAACAGTTGGTTTCGCAGATCTCAAAGCTTAAGTCCAAA
>JBEAXM010000039.1:0-4714 GCA_041159805.1 Bacteroidota bacterium | reverse complement strand
ACCTCTGTGATTCCTGACGGTATGCAGATAACCATCTTCAAGGAGGGTGTGAACAAGCGCCGACCCGGATTGATCATTTTGATCATTCCACGAATCATATGCTCGGCAGCATCAAAGTCGGCGATTACGCCATCCTTCAAAGGCCTAATGGTTTTGATGTTCTCGTGAGTCTTGCCATGCATCATCATCGCCTGCTTTCCCACGGCAAGGACCTTACCACTCATACGATCTATTGCAACAATGGATGGTTCATCGACCACTACTTTGTCGTTTGCAATGATCAAGGTATTGGCCGTTCCCAGATCGATGGCGATTTCTTGGGTCAGGAAGTCGAATAGTCCCATTTCTTTCGGTTCGGGTGTTTTTAGCTGACCACGATGTCAGCGGTGTAAAGATAGTGAAGTGATCTATGAATATGTTGCAAAAACCAAGAGGATAAAATCAATGCTTGAAGTGCCTGATTCCGGTAAAAACCATCGATATGCCGGAGGCGTTACAACGATCAATGGAGTCTTGATCCTTTACAGAGCCACCTGGTTGGATGACGGCCTTGATTCCCGCCTTATCAGCGATATCAACACAATCAGGGAAGGGAAAAAAGGCATCGGAAGCCATCACCGCCCCCTCCAAACTGAGCCCAAAACGCTGTGCCTTTTCAATTGCTTGGTTCAACGCATCTACCCTGGAGGTTTGCCCTACCCCAGCCGCTATCAAGCGGTTGTTTTTGGCAAGCACAATGGTGTTCGATCTGCTGTGTTTGACGATCTTGTTTGCAAACAGCAAGTCCGATATCTGGGCTTCATTGGGCCTTTGATTGGTAACTGTCCGCAAATCGGATGCTGTTTCTTTTGCGGAGTCGGCCGACTGCCATAGGATTCCGTTCAAAACTGACCTGACCAACCCCTGTTGACTAGGCATATTATTAATTTTCAATATTATACGATTTTTCTTGGCCATTAACAGCTGTAATGCGTTTGGGGTGTAGTCGGGTGCAATCAATACCTCGAAAAACAGCTTTCCAATTTCGCCTGCCAGCCGCTCGTCAACTGTGGAAGTAAGGATGATGATTCCACCAAAAGCAGATACTGGATCTGATTCCAAGGCATTGACCCAGTTGGAATATGCATCGGGGCCACATGCCACGCCGCATGCATTGTTGTGCTTTACAACCGCCGCCATGGGATCAGAAAACTCCCCTGCCAATGAAATGGCTGCATCCACATCCAGCAGATTGTTATACGATAGCTCCTTGCCTGACAATTGAGTGAAAACATCGTCGAGGTCACCGAAATAGATGCCTTTTTGATGTGGGTTTTCACCATACCTGAGCGCCTTGCCTTTTCCAGTTGGGAAAGCAATGGGGTCGGACTCACCTGTAAGGGTCCAATAGCCAATCATGCGATCGTAGGCAGCGGTTGTTTCAAAAGCACTGGCGGCCAAGGATCTTCGATATTCCAAATCGGTGCAGCCATTGTTTGAAACCATTTGACCCATGAGTCCCTGGTACTGCCTGAAAGATGAAAGCACACTCACGAAACGGAAGTTCTTGGCGGCGGCACGAAGCAGCGAAACACCTCCAATATCTATTTTTTCGATAATCTCCGACTCTGAACCACCTGCCTGGAGGGTATCGGAAAATGGATACAAATCAACCACCACCAAATCGATTTCTGGAATGGCATATTTATCACAATCTGCCCTATCGGATTCATTATCGCGCCGGTTCAAAATACCGCCGAAAACCTTCGGATGTAATGTTTTGACCCTGCCACCTAAAATCGAGGGGTAATCGGTGATTTCATCCACCGCAGTGACTTCCAAACCCATTTTTTTGATGTGATCGTAGGTACCTCCGGTGGCCAAAATCCGGACTCCTGAATTAGATAGATGCGTTGCCAATTCCGATAAGCCGGTTTTATGATACACTGAAATCAATGCACATTTGATTGGTTTCAACTCTGATGACATGGGCCTGGTGTTTGAGTGGACGCAAAATTAACCATTGACTTTCCAACGAAATACGACTTATGAGCAGGTGTTGAGAAGTTTAGCAACTAACTTTTAAGGTGCTGTGTGGTTATCCAATTAACTACTTTTGAGCCATAACCACCAACCGAATCCATGCTCTTATACTGGAAGCTGATCCGTGAAAGCATTCTGTTCGCCATACAGGCGCTAACAGCCAATCGGCTTCGTACCATCTTATCGTTATTGGGCATCACCATCGGCATCTTCACCATCATCATTGTATTCACGGTGGTGGATTCCCTGGAGCGTAACGTCAGAAGCAGTGTGGAAACATTGGGCGACAATGTTATTTATGTACAAAAGTGGCCATGGACCTTTGGTACCGACTATCCCTGGTGGAAATATTGGCAGCGTCCGAACGCATCTTACAAAGAGATGATGGAGCTTCATGAAAGGATGACTGCATCATCGGCCATGTGCTTTCAGGTATCCGTCAAAGGAAAATCGGTTAAGCACGGGTCCTCATCGGCAGAAAACGTCAATATTGAAGCGGTTTCACACGACTACAACCAAATCAATTCGTTTGAGCTGGAGGAAGGTCGTTACTTCACCGACCAGGAATCCAAAAGTGGCAAAGGGGTTGTAATCATTGGCCATACCATCAAGCAATCCCTATTCGGAAACGATGAAGCAGTGGGGAAAACCGTCAGCAGTGATGGCAGGAAGTTGGAGGTGATTGGTGTTTTCAAAAAAGAGGGTAGCAGCATCTTCGACATGGGCAGCTTGGACGATGTCATGCTGGTCACACTGAATTACGTTCGTAACATCGTTAACATCGACTCGGAAAACCTTTCACCCTCCATTCAGGTTAAAGGCAGCCCAGGTGTAACCAACGAACAACTTTCCGATGAGCTCAGAGGCTCAATGCGCGCCATTCGTCGTTTAAGGCCAATGGATGAAGACAATTTTGCATTAAATGAGTCGAAGCTTTTGTCCAATCAGGTTGGAAGTCTGTTCAGCGTAATCGGACTGGCCGGTTGGGTCATTGGAGGATTCTCGATCCTGGTGGGAGGTTTTGGAATCGCAAACATCATGTTCGTGTCTGTGAGGGAACGCACCAACCAAATTGGAATTCAAAAATCCCTCGGCGCGAAAAACTATTTCATCCTGGTGCAATTCCTTTCGGAGGCGGTTACACTGAGTTTGATTGGAGGAGCTGCCGGACTTGTCATCGTTTTTGTACTGACCCAGGCCGCATCTTCTTTCATCGACTTCGACCTCACTCTTTCGCTAGCCAACATCCTGAAAGGACTTTTCATCTCAGCCGTTATCGGCATCATTTCGGGATTTGTTCCCGCATACTCGGCATCCAGATTGGATCCGGTGGAGGCCATTCGCACCAACGGATAATTTGATATCTAAAGTAGCTCCTTCAACCTAGATTCTATGAGTCGTAGAGGTGATGCAATTGCATTCACATATTGGAAATTTCCCTCCCTGGAGTTGTTTATTGATAGTTGAACGGGGCTGGCTTCGCTTTGGATGGCATTGGCCTTGAACCTTCCCTCCTTGGCGTCATACACTAAATAAGGCGCACCTGAAGAACCGAAACGGAAATAACCCCTGATGAGATAACGGAATCCCTCTAGAATATAGTTACCTCCCAAACGATCGTAAAAAACCTGGTGCTGATCCAGATAGCCCTCCAATTGGGCCCTATTCAACAACCTACCCAAAAATCCACCCGGAGAGCTTTGAAGACAATAGAACTCTGTATCAGACCCTTCAATTACATTGAAATCTGGCTCCACCTTGGGCATCAACTCGGCTACACTTAACAGTTCGGGCTTTACGCGATAAAGTGCTATGTCGGAACCGTAAAAGGCATCCACCAAATCCAACTCCAACAGAAACGTATGACGCTCGATATGCTCTTCATAAAACCTGTTATGGGGAGCGAAAGAAGCAGCGACTGATTCGCTTCCAAAAAACGAGGGCTCCTTGAATTGAACAATCAAATGAGGCTTGCAAATTTCCGATTCAGCCAATGAAACCCACCTGGTGTCAAAACCAGATGATTTAATGGTTTCAATCAAACCGGGCACCAACGACTGATCATTCAGATCCAAATAACGATTACCCGATTTCGAATCCAGGCTATAACACCGGCTTACATGTGCTTGTTGGGAATCCGACAGCAATGGAAGAAGCTTCTCATCAAAAACTCGATCAGGCATGCTTCGTATCAGTCCACATTCAGTCCTCAAGTTGTGAGCTACACTCAAAATGTACCCCGAACCGATATGAAAAGCAATGATGTTGTTGTCAAAATGCCGCCGGGAGGGCGTTTGGGATCCGAAAACCCACATGATTCTGAACAACGGCGATTGTGCTTCGGAGACAATTGATTCAAAAGTGACCTGGTTTTTTTTCATGAATTTGATTTCAGCCAATTTATTCTACAAAGGTGCTGAAAAACAACATATTTTAAAGAAATAATCCAACTATATAAACCCTACGCTAGAGCAAACAAATACCTTTGAAATCACACTCGTATACGTTATTTTAGCAATCGAATAACAAAAAGACCACCTACCACAAGTCGCACAGGATCGTTGATTTCATGAAAAACAAAATTCTAGTGCTTTCAGGTCTTTTGATTTCGGTGTTATTGCTCAGCAATTTCACCATTAAATTGGATGCCGCAAAGCCCTACCATACAGCTGAAGAGTTGGAAACCTTCAGC
>JBEAXM010000038.1:0-5861 GCA_041159805.1 Bacteroidota bacterium | reverse complement strand
AGACCTGCTTTTATTTCCTGAATCGATAGTGTGGTGTTTTTGTTTAGGAACGACCCTAGAAGAATCAGCGGCACGCTGTCGGCTGCCGACTTGGCATCAACAATGTTTTTTTCTGAATAGGTGGGTTGTCCTTTGTTGTCGGATGCCGAGCCATTGCATGATACCACGAACAAGGTCCATGCGGCTAAAAAAGCCATACAATACTTCATGAGTCGGGACTAAAAAATCATTCTACGCATTTACAGGTATCGGAAATGCCACCGACAAAATGCTCCTTGATTTTCAATTTGCCTGCCAGTTCACTTCCCTTGAAGCCCTTTATGGATTCGTTTTCTACAAGCTTGTTGTAGTTTTCAAACAATTTTGATGATACGGGCATATAGGACCAATGCCACTTTTCCAACCGATAGCCCTCTCTTTTGCGTTTATCTCCTGCCACTTCCGAATCACATAGTTTGTCATTGTCGTTTTCCGTGTATACCTGGCAAAACTTGAAACTCGGAGCATTTTTAACCAACCAGTCGTATTCCCTTTTGCCTTTTCCAGTTTTGAAATAATCGTTATTGAGGCTGTTTAGGTCTATATCGGTTCCCCAGTGGTGTCTGGAGCTCATGGGCATGGAGGAGTATTCAAGAATGTTTTTTGCTTTTGCCAAATCGTCAGTGGCTTTGCGACTTGTCCACTTTCCCTCCCAAATCCTTTTTTGGCTTTCGAAGTTTCTAGCTCCTGAGAGTATGGTAAGGGAGATGCCATCTTTTTTCGCGGCGGCATGCATTTTTTTAAATGCCTCGTAGGCATCCTTGTGCATGTACATCGCTTGTGAACAATATTCAGCAGCCACCTTCACGAAATATTCGGGATGGGCGGAATAGTCAATATTGCCTGTCAAGAACTTTATTTCACCAAAAAACGGCTCGAGGTCAACTTTTGTAGAGTCTTTTTTATTTACCTTGGGATTATCATCTGTCAATTCCCCTTTCATATTCGGGTCTTCTACCAGGTCTTTCGAATCCGAAACGGCTGGCGTTGTTACCGGGTCTCCATAAAACATCCGGTATCCAACCAACAAAACAATGGCTATAATGGAGATGCTGAATAAGGTTTTTTTCATGACAATTTTATTCTACGGAGTCATCGAACTCCACGTAATCACCAAAAACCCAACCCACCTGACCATTATCCCTTTTAACTCGATACCACAAATCCCCTCCGATCATTTTTATTTCTGAACGATCAATTTTTGCAGTCAGTTTTTTGCGCTTGGTGGATTGAAACGAAACCGTAACCTTGCCCCCTTCTCGACCTATGATCTTAACAGCTCTTCCAGGATTGAGGGTCTCGGCATGCTGACCATATTCATCATAAAGTTTGACATAGGTTTTTGTAATGCCCTCGTTTGTATTGGTTGGTTGGTACTCTTCTAAAACAAGGACGTTTTCATACTCCTTGAAGGTTGCCTTGGCTTGAGATTGGGTACTATAGCTGGACCGCATCAAAACCCCTTTTTTGGTGATGTATCCGGGGCGGTCAACAGGTACAGGTGATGAATCATCACTTAGGACAACATCCTCCTGGTTTTTTTCGCTTGAGAGATCTGTTTCAGTGGCTTCCGGCGCAACATCGGTATCGCTTTCGTTGTTTACGGGATTGTTTTCCTGCTCATTTGATGATCCCCCAGAATTATTGGATGACTCCTTCGGTTGATTACAGGCGGCCATCATCAATGCCAAGCACAAAAGCTGAAATAATAATGATTTTTGAAAACGCATGATTAATAATTTTTTAAGAGGTTTTTTGTTTGTTGATAGAGCTTTTAAGGCTGCAAGATATTCATAATGATTTATATGCACAATAGGAATAATGTGCCGTGCCACAAACCTCCTAGCGTACAAGCGTACCCGTAGCAATGCACTACCTTCCAAACAATTAGAAAAAAAGCACATATTTGCGGCATCGTTTCAAGAAAACCACCACACTCCAAAAACATGTTGTTGCATTCATCCAGAGCCATTACAGCATGGCTCGTTTGCTTAATCTTTTTTGCTTGTAAAACCGGTCCGTTACAAGAGGAAGCCCCGGTAACCCAGAAAACAGATACGCTGTACTATGATACAATCATCGGTCCACCGGAGCCCCCTCCACCACCAATTGTGTACTCGGTTGACACATTTTTGAATGACTACGCTTCATTGGTTAGCGGACTTCCTGCGGACAAATACTTCTCACATTTTTATCTTGACTCATCCTATATGCGGCTAGAACGCAGAAGCGGTCGTGAATGGAATTACATGTTGGAGAACAAGATCAACCAGATGAGGGCTTGGGCCGATACGGTAATTGCTCCATCATCGGAAACCAAGGCCTTGTTTTACCCGTTCGCGGGAGCTGATTTTTTACATGTAGACCCCTTGTTTCATAATGTCAATCGTTATGTCATGGTGGGACTTGAGCCGTTGGGCACGGTTATAGCCGACACAGGAAACAAGCGGGTACTCAAATCCCACGCTGATAAGATCTATCGTTCCCTCTATTTCTCAAACCGCCTTGGCTTTTTCCGGACTTTGAGCATGCGCGCCGAATTGAATCAGAAGGAACTCAACGGCGCCCTCCCGCTATTGCTATTCTACATCCGCAGGTACGGTTATTCGATCTCATCCCTCGAGTATTTCGATCTCGACTCCACAGGAAATAGGATCACCTCAGACCCTTCAAGAGCCATAGGTCTTAAAATTAAGTTCCACGACTTCAAAGGCCCCATACGTGAACTGGATTATTTCCGATTCGATTTGTCGGACAACGGCCTTCAGCGCGACGACCGGTTGATCAGGTACGTATCAAAAATGGAGCCCTACGGTGTTTACTTGAAGGCGGCATCCTATCTAATGCACAACAGTTCATTCAGTGCGATTCGTGGCACTATATTAAATAAGGCCCACTTTGTATTGCAAGACGATTCGGGTATTCCGCTCTCCAGTTTTGAGGACGCAACATGGGACAGACAGCTATGGGGAAAATATACCCGAACCATTTCCCTTTTCAGGGGAAGATACCAATCCTCGTTGGCGAATGCATACAGAAATAGCGCACCACTCCCACTTAACTTCTACATTGGCTACAACATATCCCATAAGGAGTGCAATATGATGTGGTTCAGAAAAAAAACTTCCACGGGCGTATCCCAAAATAACAATCAGGATACAACCATGTTACAGAACTAACCCCGAATGCTTTTCGGAAAGAGTCCCGCATCAACACCAACCCCTCCTGTGAACAACAGGGTCCGTGATAA
Source organism: Bacteroidota bacterium (assembly GCA_041159805.1). Taxonomy (GTDB): domain Bacteria; phylum Bacteroidota; class Bacteroidia; order AKYH767-A; family OLB10; genus JALRAP01. Next base: position 2,572 of record JBEAXM010000038.1, on the reverse strand, counting down.
CATTTTAGAGGAAAGAGGGAAGCAACTTCACGTTGCACTGATGGTGATTGTTGCAGGTTATTCGATTATTTTTTTCTTTGTCAATATTTTCCTTGATCAGCTGGAACAGGCATTTGTTTGTCTGGCGGCTTTACCAGCGGTAACCATCACGTTTTTATTGTATCAATATGGCTACTATTACTATTCAAAGGTTTGGAACTCCTTCCAAATTTCGGTCCTCATATCATTAATAGTTCTGTATTCTGGCCCAGGGTTGTTGGCCACCGTTTTTTTCATACCGGTTATTTTAGGTATATTGATTACGTTTCAAGGGTCGGAGCGCACCACCGGTTATGTGATATCCACTATCGTATTGTTTGCAATGACCGTGTTACAGTTCATGGGTTGGGATATTGGTGGCAAGCCACATGTGCCCGGCTCACCGGTAATGCTTCTCGAACAAACCATCAACGTGGTGGGTTCCTCTTTGATTATCATGATGCAGGCAATATTCCTGATTCGAACCAATGAAACCATACAAGATCGGATATTCAAACAGTCGGAGGACATCAATTCCAGGAACGAGCAACTGAAAACAGCCATATTCACAAGGGACAAAATGATGTCGGTGTTGTCGCATGATTTGCGGTCACCTCTTGCATTGCTTTATTCGGGGCTCGATGTTTTACAACCCGGCAAGCTACCTAGTGAGGTGCAGATCAAGATGGTTGAACAGTTCCGGTCCCGCACCGGGCAGACACTCGATTTGCTTGACAACATGCTCCTGTGGTCACGGCTTCAAAAGGATGCTATCGGATACAGCCCCACAGCGGTGAATTTGGAACAGATATATCGATTTATTGAAAATTATTGTCGGCTGTTGAGCTCTGGAAAGAAAATCAACCTGGTGTTTAACTTTTCGCATCGTGAAGGCACACGTGTGCTTTGTGATCGTGACATGGTAGAGGCCGTTTTCAGAAACCTTATTTCCAACGCATATAAATTCACACCCGAAGACGGTACCATCACTTTATCCTCCAGCCCTTGTCCTAATGGATGGTGTTTTGAAATCAAGGACTCAGGTCGCGGCATGACGCCTCAAGAAGTGGAGATGATAAATCAAGGGATTTCGTTTTCTAAGGAAGGAACCAATAGGGAGAAGGGCAACGGCTTGGGCATACAACTGGTACATGACTTTTTGGGCCAACATGGTAGCAGGCTGAAGGTGGCATCCACAATCCAGACGGGGTCAAGCTTTTCGTTTAGTCTTCCCCTTGTTTAAATCACCCTTTTCACTTTTTTTTCGGGCATGTGTTCTTACCATTCGTCCCGCGTCTAACAGCACACTCGCGTTTTTTCGCATCTCCCAAATGGACTTTCTGTTTTCTTTCATAACCTCGCCATTATCCACTATCGGAAAGGGGTATTCTCGGCCGACTATCACTCCGCACATTTCCTGTTCAAGAGGTGTCATTTTCCACGGCTCATGAATGAACGCTGTTGGTACACTATTTAGTTCTTGTACCCATTTCCGGATAAACACTCCGTCCTGATCGTGCTCTATGGAGTTTTTTACGGGGTTATAAATCCTTATTGTATTGATACCGGTCGTACCCGCTTGCATTTGAAATTGAGGGTAATGAATTCCTGGCTCATAATCCAGGAATAGTTTGGCCAGATAGTGGGCCCCCGTTCGCCAATCCTGCATCAAATGGTGCGCTAGGAACGATACCACCATGGCACGCATTCGAAAATTGATCCAGCCGGTTTTTTCCAGACATCGCATGCATGCATCCACCAGAGGATATCCTGTTAATCCGTTTCGCCAAGCGCCAACAAACTCCTCGTTTATTGGAGGCATAAGATCCTCATATCCGCGGTTTATACATTCTGTTTCGTAGCGGCATTCTGTTTCAAACTTTTGTATGAAATGACAGTGCCAATGTAATCGGGTTAGGAAGTTCCTGAATGGACCGCGACTCTTGACCCTATCCATATTTTTAAGTGTTGTCTGGTATGCCTGCCTGACCGAAAGGTTTCCCCAGGCCAGGTAGGGCGACAACCGGCTGCAAGACGCTCTACTCGCATTGGGTTTGGAAATGTTTTTTGAATAACCCTCACCTCGCCCATCCAGGAAAGAGATAAGGTATCTCCATCCATATGATTCACCGGGTGGCTGAAACGCCTCCGTTCCGATTTTCCATTGCTCGATTAGTTGCCGCTCTAATGGATAGGGGTTGTCAAAAGCTATTGGATCTTGTTTTAAGAAATGGTTTTTGTGAATCGCCCCGTTCATTGTCGAATACCATTGTTCATCCCAACCTTCTCGGTTTTTAATTCCGCGCATGATACCGTCGCGCTTGCACTCGATCCATTTGATGTCATTGGATTTGAAAAATCGCGAAAGTTGTTTGTCTCGTTCATAGGTGATTCGGGTACCCGATTCGCGGTAGCTGAAAACGCTTTTCACGTGAAAGCTCTCCGACAGAAACCTGAAAACAGATTCCGCGCTTGCATGAAATACAACCGGTGCCTTGTTAAAGGGCTCAAGCTTTTGTTTTATATCAACAATCGATGCGTACTGAAACCACAA
>JBEAXM010000001.1:0-6859 GCA_041159805.1 Bacteroidota bacterium | reverse complement strand
GGTCGGTGGTGTCTGACTTGGCCGTATCGGCGGCTACTTTCTGGGTGGTATCCTGTTTAGCAACGGTGTCAGCTGATGCGGTCAAGGAATCTGCGAGGGCGGCCTCGTTGCCGCTCTTGGGTTGCGTCTTTCTCAGTTGCTCATTGACTTTTTCCAAGTAGGAGATCACCTCGTCGTTGTTCCATGTTTCCCAGAACTCGAGCTTAGCTGTTCCTTGAAGGAGTTTACGGACGCGGTTTGGCTCTTTCACACCAGGGAGTTCAACCAGGATTTTTCCTGACCCCAACTGCTGGATATTGGGCTGGGTAACTCCGAATTTGTCGATACGGGTGCGGAGGATGTTGAAAGATCTGCTGATGGCGTTATCGGCTTCTTCCCGGATTACGGCCAGAACCTGCTCATTGGTGGAGCCGAACGATATACGGTCTTGGAGCTCCATGGTGCTGAATACCGCAGCAAGCTTCGCATTGGGATCAACCTTGGTGAAAGCCTCCCCGAAAAGGGTGACAAAATCCTTCTGACTGTTTTTTTGCATTTGCAAAGCTTCATCAATGGCTTTGTTGAAGGTGGGGTCGGTGCTGTTGTTGGAAAGCGATCGCAGCAGGTCAACCACGGAAACCTCCAATGTGACGTTCATACCACCACGAAGGTCAAGACCAAGGTTGAGCTCACGCTCTTTGGTTTCGAGGAAGGTGAATTCCTTCACGAAAATGTTGTAAACGGGTTCGTTCGCAATGGAATCGAGGTAGGTTTGGTAGGCAACCGGGTCTCCGTTTGATGCCTCACGGGCTTTGTTTTCGGCATTGCGTGTTACCAGTGTGAATGAGAGCTGGTAAATACAAGCCAAAGCCATCAAAATTCCCAGTAACGAAATTGCGCCTTTGCTTTGCATATCAAATTGGTTGTTAAAGTGTTGATTTTAAGAGGCGCAAATATACGATTTAGGGGGCATAAGCACAATAGATGGTCATGGTGGTTTGTAATTGAAAATGAGCCATATACACATCAGCTGTGGCCTCAAAACATGATACAGGCAATATTTTACCTCCCGACCCAATCTTTTTTGCGGACAATTTTGTTCGACTAAAATGACATCCAAACCGATATTAGAAGTCCAGGATCTGCACAAAACCTACGGCGATTTTCAGGCCGTCAAGGGTGTGGGTTTTACCGTTTACGAAGGCGATATCTTTGGTTTTTTAGGACCCAATGGAGCTGGCAAAAGCACCACCATGCGTATGATCACTTCGCTGGTGAAGCCCACCATCGGGCAAATTCGGGTTTTTGGTCTTCCACTGGAGTCAAACCGTGAACACATCATGTCGCGCATGGGGGTCATCGTTGAAAAGCCAGACTTGTATGGGTACCTATCGGCCTACGACAACCTGAAAATGCTTGCGTCGCTCAATCAAAAGAAAATCGGTCGTCAGCGAATTGAGGAGGTGCTCGAGCTAGTTGGGCTTCAAGAGCGTGCAAAGGATAAAGTGAAGAAGTTTTCACAAGGCATGAAGCAACGGTTGGGTATCGCACAGGCCTTGATTCACGACCCAGAACTGATTGTTTTGGATGAGCCCTCCAATGGGCTCGATCCTCAAGGTATTGTCGACATACGTGAGCTGGTTATCAAACTGGGTCGCGAAATGGGCAAGACCGTAATCTTATCCTCTCACTTGCTCAGCGAAGTCGAGCTCATGGCAAACCGAATGGTTATCATCAACAAGGGAACCGTTTCTGTCGAGGGCAATGTGGCCGATCTTTTGGGAGGCAGTATGCTTAAGGTTTCCGTTGAGTGCTCTTCAAGCGAAAAGGCCCTTGCGTTGATGGAGGCAAGTGGACTTGCAGATGGTTTTCAAAAAGTTTCCGATTCAGTCATTCAAATGGAAATGGACCGCACACACGTGCCTGCCATGATAGACATGCTGGTTAAAAATGGAATTTCCGTTCAGTCGGTTGTTCCGGTACGAAAGCTTGAAGATTATTTTTTAAACCTGGTGTGATATGATGGCATTGTTGCGATTCGAACTGTTCAAGATCTTCTGCAAGCCGAGGACCTACATTGGCTTTGCCGCCATCGGGCTATTGGTGCCGTTGATTCAAATTGCGCTCTATATCGATGGACAAACCTACATCGAGTTCAGCTTGCAGAATCTCAAAGAGGCATTCGATTTCCAGGGTGATTTGCTAAACGGCTACCTTGCCAGTTACATCATTTTGGCCACGTTGTATGTACACATTCCATTCCTGATTGCTTTGGTGGCCGGCGATATGTTGGCTGGCGAATCGGCAGCGGGCACCTTGCGTGTTTTGCTTACACGACCCATCAGCAGGACCCAGATTGTTTTGGTGAAGTTCCTGGCATCCATGACCTACACGGCCGCACTCATCTTTTGGATGGCGTTGAGTAGCTTGGTGCTGGGTGTGTTGATCATGGGCACGGGAGACCTGATCGTTATTCGCAACACCATCTATGTGTTTTCCGAAAACGATGTGTTATGGCGTTTGACCTGTGCGTTCGGTTTTGGATTGGTTGCAATGTGGTGTGTGGCGGCGCTGTCATACATGTTCTCATCATTCACCACCAATTCCATTGGTCCTATTATAATGACCATGACAGTCATTATTTCATTCATTGTCATTTCCGCCATCGACTTGAGTGTGTTCAACGCCATAAAGCCGTTTTTATTCACCACTTACATGGGCTCTTGGAAGCTCTTTTTCGAGGAGCCACTTGCGTGGGATGAGATCCGTACTTCGCTAGCCGTCCTGGTGTTCCATGTGGTGCTGTTTCTGTCGGTGACACTCATCGGGTTCAACAAAAAAGACATCCTATCATGAGATATGTTTTCATTTTACTGATTACAATAACATCCTCAGCTACAATTTGTGCCCAAAGCACAGATGTCACCCGGCTGATGCAAGAGGTACGCGACCGATTCAATTCTGTAAAGGATTATGAAGCCAAGGCGCGTATCAAGATCGATGTCGATTTTTTAAAGATCCCTGTCAAGGAGGGCACTATATGGTTCCTGCATCCCGACAAGGTCCGAGTAAAGGCACCTGGTTTCTCTTTGTTACCCAAAAGAGGCATGAATTTTTCACCTGGCCAATTGATGGATGCCGGACATACGGCCATCTTTGTAAAGAACGAAATGGTTGGCGGTGTGAACACCGTGGTGACTAAGATCGTACCTGGCAATCCTGCGTCAGAAATCCTCATCGCCACCATGTGGGTTGATCCAGTACGCAAGATTGTACGCAAACTAGAAGCCACCACACGAAATGAGGGAACGTTTGTGATGGACTTCACCTATCCCGCCAAGGCCGACAATTACGATATGCCCTCTCAGGTTAAGTTCACCTTCGATGTTCGAAAAAATGAAATCCCATTGGGACTTACAGGTGACTTTGAGCGTGTGCCTGAGGATAAGGGCAAGAAATCTTCGGGAAGGGGGGTGGTTACCATTGATTATCTGGGCTACAGCATCAATCAGGGCAAGGCCGCTGCGGTGTTCAAGAAAAAGTAAAAAGCTTTACCATCCTTTTTGGTCATTCCGATTATTTTTATGATACTTGGGGTTCACAAAAAACCCTGATTGATTATGAGCTCTATAAAGAGTGATTCCTGGGGAACGCGAGTAGGATTGGTGCTGGCCATGGCAGGAAATGCTGTCGGGTTGGGAAACTTTCTGAGGTTCCCGGTTCAAGCTGTTGAAAACGGCGGCGGTGCATTTATCATCCCCTATTTGGTTTGCTTCCTGTTGATGGGTATCCCATTGCTGTGGATTGAGTGGGCCACGGGTCGTTTCGGAGGTAGGAAAGGTCATCACTCCACACCACTCATGTTCGATTCCATGGACAAACGGGTCTTTTGGAAATACATCGGGGTGTTCGGTATATTCACCAACATTGCCGTAGCCGCCTATTATTGTTACATCGAAAGCTGGACCATGGCCTATGTGTTCCACTCCATAGCCGGCACATTCGATAATATGGCTCAGAGCGAAGTAGCTCAGTTTTTTGGTAACTACATCGATATTTCAACATCCACCACAGGCATACCTTACGAAGCGGTGGTGTTTTACATCCTTTGCTTGTTGCTCAATACATATATCCTTTCCACCGGTTTGGGTGGAGTGGAAAAGGTGGCCAAGATCGGAATGCCATTGTTGATTATCTTCGGAATATTCCTCGCTTTCAAAGGGCTAACCTTGGGTACTAGCGGTGCAACACCTGAGCATCCGGAAGCAAGTGCATGGGAGGGGTTGAATTTCCTTTGGACACCGCAGTACGACTCACTTACCAATCCCAAGGTCTGGTTGGCAGCGGCGGGACAGATTTTCTTCACCTTGTCGGTCGGAATGGGAACCATCCAATGCTATGCCGCTTATGTACGTTCCAAGGATGACATTGCGTTGAACGCGGTCTCTGCCGGTTTCATGAACGAATTCGTGGAAGTGGTGCTTGGTTCGCTCATCGTGATTCCGATTGCTGCAGGATACTTAGGTGTTGATTGGCTGAAGGAGAACGCAGGGTTTGGTATGGCGTTCCAAACCATGCCCTACTTGTTTGAACAATGGGGGCCATTGCTGTCTGTGTTAGCTGGTGTGATGTGGTTCGGGCTGTTATTCTTTGCCGGGGTAACATCCTCCCTTGCCATGGGTACACCGTGGATGGGTTTCATGCGTGATGAGTTCAAGTGGAGTCAAAAGAAAGGTGCGTGGTCGTTTGGACTGATCACACTCATAATGGGTTTGCCCACGGTATTCTTTTACCAGCAGGGCGTATTTGATGAATATGACAATTGGGCCGGTACGGTGGCGTTGGTCTTTTTTGCGCTCGCTGAAACAGTATTGTTTGCATGGGTTTTTGGTATCGACAAGGGATGGAAGGAGATCAACAGGGGAGGAGACATTGTGATACCACCCGTTTTCAAGTTCATCATAAAATGGGTGACTCCGTTCTTACTTTTCTTCGTCTTCATGGGTGCACTTATCAAGCCCGTTGATAATGATTGGGTGGGAGCCATTCAGAATGGTTGGGTCCTCGATAACTCATCCATCATCAAGCAGATTACACATGCGGGGATAGATGCCCAAATCGCAGCGTCCAACGATCCTAGTGAAATAGCAGAATTGGAAGAGAAGAAAGTGTTCATGAATTTCGCCCGTATCATGCTCATCCTTCTATTTGTATTTATTTCTGTGTTGGTTTACATCGCTTACGAAAAACGTAAAAAAGAAGGGAGAATTCACTGATGAACACATCTGCTCTTATACTCATGACTTCGGTGATGGTGGTTGTAACCGTCATCACCGCCTATTTCTTTTATCGGGTACTCACTGCTCCCAAGCGTCCCGAGCCTGATTCGTTCTCTGAGAACGATGACGACGAGTAATCGTTGATCCATTTTATAATCTTCATGCTTTTCAAATCATGCTTTTCAGAAAACTCCGCTGGCTTGTCCGGTCCTATTTGTCGTTGACCCACCGCGAACGCCGCGGTATGCAGCTCCTGGCTTTGTTGATGTTGTTGCAGTCCGGAGGATTGCTTGCATACAAACTGTATTGGCTTAACAGCCCGCACCAGCCAGTTGACTTAGCCATTCAACAGTTCATGCTGGCCGACTCCATAGCAGAGGCAGGGGAAAGCCAGTCTACCAGTGCCACCAAACCACAACGCGAGCGGCCTCAGCCGTTTCCATTTGACCCTAACCGCATGAGTTTGGATGAATGGATGCAATTGGGATTTTCGGAAAAACAGTCACAATCCCTGCTGAATTATGTCGCCAAGGGAGGTCGTTTCAAAACAAGGGAGGACCTGGCAAAAATGTATGTGGTGGATGCCGCCATGTACAAACATTTGGAACCTTATATCACCATTCAACAGCAGGTAGCCGATCCATACAAAGCCCCCGAAAGGAGGCAGCAACTGATGGTGGAGATCAACAGTGCGGATACCGTGCTGCTGTGCAAATTGAATGGCATAGGTCCGGGAAGGGCGCGAATGATTGTGCGCTATCGGGAGTCGTTAGGTGGTTTTGTGGATATCGGCCAGCTATTGGAGGTTTATTCCATTGATTCTGCATTGGTGCAATCCATTCGCCCACATCTAAAGGTTAACCCATCCTTGATTCGTGCCCTGGATATCAATGCCGATACCATCAAGCATCCCTATCTGAACCGAAAGGTGGCACAATCTGTTATCAACTACAGGAAACAACATGGAAACTTCAAATCATTGTCGGACTTGGAAAAGGTGGTGTTGTTGGATGCGACCACCATCCGCAAACTTGCACCTTACCTTCGCTTTGAATAATTTCGTGCAACTGTTTAGCTCCCCATTTTTATCAATAACCCCTTGTAATACAAACATTTTATGGATTTCAGATCGAGCGAGAACCAGCAGCTCATAACCCAAACTGTACGCGACTTTGCCGCCAAGAACATCCGTCCACATTTCATGGATTGGGATGAATCGCAGGAGTTTCCCGTTTCTGTGTTCAAACAGCTTGGCGAGTTGGGGCTCATGGGTGTATTGGTTCCAGAGGAGTATGGTGGTGCCGGATTGGGTTATTTCGAATACGTAACGGCCATATCGGAAATAGCCAAGGTATGTGGCTCCATCGGACTATCGGTAGCCGCCCACAACTCACTGTGCACCGGCCACATTTTACAATTTGGTAACGAGGATCAGAAACGTAAATACTTACCTCTGTTGGCAACGGCCCAGCACATTGGCGCTTGGGGTTTGACCGAGGCCAATACGGGTAGTGATGCCATGCGTATGCAGTGCGTAGCAAAACAGGATGGTGATCATTGGATTATCAACGGAACCAAAAACTGGATTACCCACGGTAAGA
>JBEAXM010000098.1:0-7738 GCA_041159805.1 Bacteroidota bacterium | reverse complement strand
TCAAAAAAGATGGCGTTGACTATCACACTTCAACTGACCTGACCTCGCAAGCGAATCACCTCGGCGTCACGATTCAAGCCGACATCATCAAGCAAAAACTTCCTACCAACAACGGCGGCTACAATGCCGTTGCATTCGGAAAAACACATAAGAAGGTTTACGAAACCCTCACAACCGACCATCCGATTGATTTGACTCGCTACCAGGTTGCAAATTGCTACATGGGTCGCGCAGGATTGATCAACTCAGGCGGGGAATCAAAAGGGGCAACCGATTTGGCAGAGGCCGTTGCCACTGCTGTAATCAACAAGCGGGCGGGAGGACAAGGTCTCATCTCCGGAAGGAAATCATTCCAAAAACCATTGAATGAAGGCATTGAATTACTGAATGCCATCCAAGATGTGTACTTGAACAAGGAAATAACCATTGCTTAAACCCTACATACCCAGATAACATGTCGTGGTTTAAACGTATCAAGGAGGGGATCACCACCTCCACCAAAGAGAAAAAAGAGACTCCAGAGGGGCTTTGGCATAAATGTTCCTCATGCAATTCCATTTTTCCCACGGAAGAGCATGCAGCCAGCATGTATGTTTGTCAAAAATGTGGATTTCACGACCGCATCGGTTCAGAAGAGTATTTCTCCATACTTTTTGATGACGGTGCCTATACCGAATACAACGCCAATTTATTGGCAGCCGATCCTCTGAAGTTCACCGATACCAAAAAGTATTCCGACCGACTGAAGGATTCCGTTTCAAAAACGGGATTGAAGGATGCCATCCGCTCCGCCTCGGGTACCGTGAACGGACATCCGTTGATGGTGTGTTGCATGGACTTTAAATTCATCGGAGGATCCATGGGATCAGTCATGGGTGAAAAAATCGCCCGCGCCATTGACATCTGCATTGAGAAAAAGCTACCACTGCTCATCATCAGTAAGTCGGGTGGTGCCCGTATGATGGAAGCCGCATTCTCGTTGATGCAAATGGCAAAGACCTCCGCCAAATTGACCCAGTTGTCGGAGGCCAAGCTACCTTACATCTCCTTGTTAACCGATCCAACCACCGGTGGCGTTACCGCTTCTTTTGCGATGTTGGGCGATTTGAATATCGCTGAACCAGGTGCGCTCATCGCCTTTGCGGGGCCCCGAGTCGTGCGTGAAACGATCGGCAAAGACCTGCCGAAAGGATTCCAAACATCCGAATTCGTGCTGGAACATGGTTTCCTGGACCGAATCGTGAATCGTAAGGAGCTGAAAGACAGCATTTCGCAAATACTGACCTTTTTAAGCCGCTGATTTAATAAAATACTTGGCTGTACCATCGGGTTTTCCTATCTTTGCAATCCGTTTTAAAAATTCATTATCAACTAAGTACCTAAGAGATGCAACTCAGTTCAGAGGCCAAAAAGACCATTTTCTCGAAATTTGGAAATGCCGCTACCAACACCGGTTCAGCCGAAGCCCAAATCGCAATGTTTACCGAGCGTATCAATTCGCTGACCGAGCATTTGAAGATCCAAAAGAAAGATTACTCCACCCAGCGCTCCTTGATCCGCCTTGTCGGTAAGCGTCGCAGCTTGTTGGACTTCCTCATGAAGACCGATATCGGACGTTACCGTAAGATCATCGGCGAACTTGGAATCCGAAAGTAATCCATGTTTCCATAGTATTGATTCAAACGAAGGCAATCTCCGCATTGCCTTTTTTCGTTTCTAGTTAATAGATGTTTAAAAGATGTAAAAAGAAAGAGAGCAAAAAATGTCACTAAAACCGATTACCAAAACTTTTCAACTTGCCGATGGCAGGACTGTATCATTAGAAACCGGAAAGCTTGCCAAGCAGGCAGACGGCTCCGTTGTTGTACGTATGGGCGACTGTATGTTGCTCGCAACCGTTGTATCGAGCCCCAAAGCGAAGGATGGCGTTGACTTCCTTCCCTTGTCGGTCGACTACCAGGAAAAATATGCTTCCACCGGAAGGTTCCCCGGAGGATTCTTCAAACGTGAAGCACGCTTGTCGGAATACGAGATCCTGATTTCCCGATTGGTGGATCGCGCCCTGCGCCCACTGTTCCCCGACGATTACCACGCAGATACGCAAGTGATGATTTCGTTGATTTCAGCCGATAAGGAGATTGCACCCGATGCATTGGCAGGATTGGCGGCATCAGCGGCGTTGACCATATCCGACATCCCCTTCAATGGACCCATTTCAGAGGTGCGTGTAGGGCGTATCGACGGCACTTTGAAAAATCAACCCTACCATATCAGAAACAGAAAAAGCGGATATCGACATCATCGTTGCAGGCAGCATGAAGGACGTGGTGATGGTGGAAGGTGAAATGAGCGAAGTTTCGGAGGAGGAGATGGTGGAAGCGATCAAATTCGGTCACGAGGCGATCAAAGCCCAATGCCAGGCACAATTGGAGTTCCGTGAAATGGCTGGTAGCACGCCGAAGCGTGAATACAATCACGAAACACATGACGAGGAGCTTCGTGCACGCGTGCGTGAGGCCACTTACCAACAAACCTATGATTTCGCTGCACAAGGCAACGATAACAAATCGGCTCGCCGCGAGGGCTTCAGCGCCATCCGTGATGCGTTCAAAGCATCCATGACTCCCGAAGAGTTGGCTGAAAAGGAATCACTGGTAAACCGCTACTACCATGATGTGGAAAAAGAGGCGGTGCGCACCATGATGCTCGACACCATGAAGCGATTGGATGGTCGTACCACCACGCAGATCCGTAACATCTGGACCGAAGTCGGCTATCTCCCATCCACACACGGGTCAGCCATTTTCACCCGAGGTGAAACGCAGTCATTGACCACGGTAACACTCGGTTCCAAACTGGACGAGCAGATCATCGACGGGGCCATGTTCTTTGGAATGAACAAATTCCTTTTGCACTATAACTTCCCCGGATTCTCTACAGGCGAAGTGAAGCCAAACCGCGGACTTGGTCGCCGCGAGGTGGGTCACGGAAACCTAGCCATGCGCTCCATCAAAAAGGTGTTGCCTGGAGTAGAGGAATGCCCTTACACGCTTCGTGTCGTATCCGACATCCTTGAGTCCAACGGATCGTCATCCATGGCTACTGTTTGCGCCGGTTCGCTTGCGCTGATGGATGCGGGTGTGAAAATCAAGAGCGCTGTTAGTGGTATCGCCATGGGTTTGATTACCGATGGTAAGCGCTACGCAGTGTTGTCCGACATCCTGGGTGATGAGGATCACTTGGGTGACATGGACTTCAAAGTAACCGGTACCCGCAAAGGGATCTGCGCTACGCAGATGGATTTGAAGGTTGATGGACTTCCATACGATATCATGTTGCAAGCGCTGAAGCAGGCACGTGAAGGCCGATTGCACATCCTGAATGAAATGGATAAGACCATTTCACAACCAGCAGACGATTACAAGCCACATGCTCCACGTATTGAGACATTGGTCATCGACAAGGAGTTCATCGGCGCAGTTATCGGACCCGGTGGTAAAATCATCCAGGAGATGCAGCGTGAAACCGGAGCGTCCATCAGCATTGAGGAAAAAGAAGGAAAAGGATATGTGGAAATCGCTTCTGCAGACAAGCCATCCATCGAAGAGGTCAAGCGCCGCATCCGTGCCATTGTAGTTGTTCCCGAGGTGGGACAGGTATATGATGGCAAGGTCCGTTCCATCATGGCATATGGAGCATTTGTTGAAATACTTCCAGGCAAAGACGGCCTGCTCCACATCTCTGAAATTTCGTGGGATCGTTTGGAAACCATGGACGGAGTATTCAAAGAGGGTGACATCATACAGGTGAAGCTGATTGAAATCGACAAGAAGACCAATAAGCTGAAATTATCCCGCAAGGCCTTGTTGCCGAAACCTGAGCGTGCAGCTGGAGGTGACGGCGGCAACCGTAACGAAGGTGGCAAGCCGCAGCGCAAGGCACCGACGGAATAAAGAAATAGTCATTAGTGAATTGGTCATTAGTGAATTGGTCATTAGTGAATTGGCGAATTGGTCATTAGTGGATTGGTGAATTGGTCATTAGTGGATTGATCATTAAACATTAGAAAAGTAGGCTTGGGAGCATATTCCAGGCCTTTTTTTTGTGCTTTTTCGATTATCAGCTAATTCGTTTTTCATAACTAAGTCATTACCACGACATCCCTAATGACTTTTGACTAATAACTAATGACTAATAACTAATGACTAATGACCAATGACTATTGACCCTTCCCCAATAACTAATGACCAATGACCAATGACTATTGACCCCTCCCCAATAACTAATGACTAATGACTATTTCACTGCATTTAGCATCTTTTTCGTGTCATATGCGCCGTTTTTCGGCCAAACCTTGCTATCAACAATATTCTAAAAGCGTAAGAAAATCGGTTGAAAAGTACCGTTTGGCTGGCTTTTGTGCCTAAACAGGGGTAAAAACTGTTCATTTTCCGACAAAACCTTACAAAACGAGGTGTAGGTCTGCTGTAACAAGGTTCCGATCAGCAAGTTAAAGGACCCAAAATCAACATAGCAACCAACACTTCAACATGAGACAATTAAAAATTACCAAGCAGGTTACAAACCGTGAAACGCAGTCGTTAGATAAGTATTTGCAGGAGATTGGCAAGCTTTCGCTTCTAACCTCTGAACAGGAAGTGGATCTGGCTTCTCGCATCAAAAAAGGCGACCAAAAGGCCCTGGAGACCCTCACTAAGGCAAACCTCCGTTTTGTGGTATCCGTTGCCAAGCAATATCAGAACCAAGGCCTCACCTTAGGTGATTTGATCAATGAAGGCAACCTCGGATTGATCAAGGCGGCACAACGCTTCGATGAAACCCGCGGATTCAAATTCATATCCTATGCCGTTTGGTGGATCCGTCAGTCGATCCTGCAGGCATTGGCTGAGCAGTCGCGCATTGTTCGTCTGCCCTTGAACAAAATCGGATTCATCAACAAGATCAACAAGACATTTTCACAGCTTGAGCAGGATTTCGAGCGTGAGCCCACGCATGAAGAGATTTCACTGGCCCTCCAGATCTCTCCTGACGATATCGTTGACACCATGCGCAGTTCCGGCCGTCATGTTTCCATGGATGCCCCTTTCCTTCAAGGCGAGGACGGCAACCTGTTGGACCTGATTCCAGGTGAAGACATCCACTCGCCAGAGGTTGGACTGATCAGTGAGTCGCTACGCAGGGAGATTGAGCGTGCCTTGGGAACCTTGAGCCCACGTGAGGCCGATGTGATCCGACTGTATTATGGCTTGGCCGAGAGCACCTCATCGATGACCTTGGAGGAGATTGGAGAGCGTTTCGAACTCACCCGTGAGCGAGTGCGCCAAATCAAGGAGAAAGCAATCCGACGCCTCAAGCATACCTCAAGAAGCAAGATCCTCAGGACCTACCTGGGACAATGATACCGATCAGTTAAGTTAACCTCCCCCCGGAAAGCCCCTCCTTATGAGGGGTTTTTCATTTTGTAAGGGCGTGCTGAGGGTAGGGCTTACATAGGAGCCGCCAAACGATTATCTTTGTTCATCGATGGCAAAGCGCCTCGGCACCTACAAATCAGCTTATACCCTGATAAGATGATCATTGCACCCTCACTCCTATCCGCCAACTTCGCCAACCTTGAAAAGGATATCGACATGGTGAACAGCAGTCAAGCCGACTGGTTCCACATCGATGTGATGGATGGCGTGTTTGTACCCAATATCTCCTTCGGATTCCCTGTATTGAAAGCCATACACAAGCATGCGCAGAAACCTTTGGATGTGCATTTGATGATTGTGGATCCCGATCGTTATGTGCCCGCTTTTCGCGACGCTGGCGCGGATGTGATTTCAGTGCACATTGAGGCCTGCACCCATTTGCATAGAAGCATACAACTCATTAAAAGCACGGGAGCCAAGGCAGGCGTAGCGGTGAACCCACACACCTCCATTTCGCTTTTGAAAGACGTGATTGCCGATATCGACTTGGTTTGTTTGATGTCGGTGAACCCTGGGTTTGGCGGACAAAAGTTCATTGAGAACACCTATCAGAAAGTGCGCGAATTGCGCCAGTTGATCTCCGCCCATCAATCCAATGCGTTGATTGAAATCGATGGTGGTGTTGATTTAAACAATGCCGGTAAACTCAAAGACGCCGGTGCTGACGTACTCGTAGCAGGCAACACCGTTTTTGGATCGGAGGATCCGGTGGGTACGATTGCGAAGTTGAAGGGAATATAGCCGTTGGCGGTAGGTGGTAAGTGGTAAGTGGTATTTAAGCCAATCAGCCATTCCCCAATGACTAATGACTAATGACTAATGACTTATTCCCCACCGGTCATCGGTCATCGGTCACCGGTCACCGGTTACTAAAGTTCCGCGTAATCTTTCAAATACTCAAATCTATCCCCCAGCTTCCCTTGACTACAAATAGTGGCACGGGAAATGAGACCGCTTTCATCTTTGCCGAGTAGCGAAGGCAGTACGCGTTCCATCAGGTTTTTTCCAAAGCCCTCGGAGGCGTCGCGAGGTAGTTCGCAAGGGAGATTGTCGATGGACATCACTGTTATGGTTCCTTGTTTGAAGGGCTCCTCCTCTTTTCCAGTGATGGGGTTGTAGCCGTAAAACTTATCGTCGATGGTGGTGGCACGTGTGGTTGATGGGATGCTACCGTTGATATCGCACGTTACATCGGCGATCACGCTGATATGAAACATCGGGTCGCTCATCTCCTTCAAGGTGAACAATACAGGGGCACGCATATCCCAGTATGCGCAATGGATGAGCACATCACACACACCCGCATATTTCAAAAACGTGGAGCGGAACTGTTCGGGATGGTTGTAGAAATCGTATTTGGAAAACGGCTTGCCATCGATTGATTCGTGATAATCGTGCGAATGCAACTGCGTGTACACGGGCTCACGGAACGCATAGTTGAGGAATTCGTAGGGCGTCACCTTGCGGATATTCATTGCACCCATCGTTTCTTCGGCTCCATGCGCTACGCGACCACCTCCTGTGATGATGATCTTGATGTTGGGCACGCTGATCTGCGACAGCCCTTGGAACAGCTCTTTCTTGTCGTGCGACAAATGTGCTGGCTTCAACTTGAACAGCTTGTACATCTCACCATAACCCATGATGCCATTGTAAGCTCCTACGATGCCAGCATAACGTCCGAACCCAATTACACGATTGCCTTCGGGATCCACCAGGCATTCGTAATCGATCATGCTGATGTTTCGCTCCAACATCGCATGCATCAGTTTCTGGTTGTGCGGTTGTTTTTTGATGGTGTGTGAAAAGAAGAAATACTTTTTACCCGGGATCAACAGCTCGATTGGCACCTCCTTCACCCCCATCAGCACCTCGCAGTCACTCAAATCCTCGGCCATCGTAATGCCCTCGGCAAGGTATTCTGCATCGGTATAGCATCGAAACGGACTGGGCTGCACCACTAACTCTGTACCCGGAAAAAGCTCCATGATCTGCTTACACTGCATGGGCGAAAAGGGCACACGATGGTCGTGGGGGATTTTTCCTTCGCGGATGATGCCGATTTTCATGGATTTGAGGTGAGCTGTGATGGGTGTAAAATTAGTTATAAAAGCCACATTGGTTCAAATGTGATTGAAAATTAGGATGAAGTGACAAGTTATCAGTGACAAGTGACAAGTAACAAGATCAAAACACTGATATGATGGATCTAGCGGATTTTAATTTACCCTTGCCCCATATCC
>JBEAXM010000303.1:0-7328 GCA_041159805.1 Bacteroidota bacterium | reverse complement strand
TGATTGCCCGGCATGTAAGCGATACTCGCGTAAGGCCAAGCAAAGGATCCGAATTGTTCCCAAATGTGGAAAATGAATTGTCCGAGATCAATTCGCTGGAGGGTTACACCACATTGGACTTGAGTTGCAATTTTACCGTCCGGAAAGGCCTGTATGCTTTCATCACGGTCAACAATCTGCTTAACGACACCCATATCGTTGCAAATCTACCGCAGGGTTACAGACCAGGTATGCCATTTTCCTTCACCGGTGGTCTGAAGGTAAACTTGTGATTTGTTTGTTTTCATGATGCTTTCAAACAAGTGATGCTTGTTGAATTTTGCTAATTTTGGATGATCTGAATCAAATTTCACATCACTATGGACATCAAAATCAGGCGAAAGTACACATCCAATTTGCGTCAAATGGCTTTCGGTGGCGATCAGCAAGAGGAGAGTTTGGTTGAGGTCTTGACCTACGATGAGAAAGGCCGACTTTTGGAGAGCAGGAAATGGGAGATGGATGGTGCTATTGAATCCAATCAATATGTTTATAATGATGATGGAAAGATCATTGAGCATTCCATGCGATTGGAGACCGAGGATGTGTTTGAAAAATTTGTTTTTGAGCGCGATTCCAAAGGCAGGTTGATATCGGAAACCAAGTTTTATGGTGATGATGCGGGTGAGAAAACCGTTTATGAATATGGAGATTGGGATACACCGATCAGGATAACCAGATACGATGCCGATGGTGAATTGGAGTCCATTGAATCATTGGAGCACGACGCATCAGGTAATTTGATTTCACATAAGAAGTCGGATGCGGCCGGTGTTTCATTGGAGCAGACTTTCATCACATACGATTCAAATTCGAAACCGATATCAAAATCAGTTGTCGATTCGCAACAGGTTTCCCAATCAATGGCTGAGATCGTATATGATGATCAAGGTCGTGTGGTACGTGCCACGGATAAGAATGCAGCAGGAATGGTTGTCTCCGATGTGATTTCACAATATGATGAGCGGGGCAATGTGGTGCTTAGGAAAATACGTGATTTTAATTCACGCATACTCCGATTCGAATACAATGACCAGGACCAGGTGCTTATTGAAGAGGTTTTGGATGGCAATGGCAACCTGATCATGCGCAACACCATGGAATACGATGAGCACGGCAACCTGTTGAGTGAATCTGAATTCTGGTTGGATACGGGACGAGGCCGTGGCGACGGTAACTCCGTTAGCAGGTTCGAATACGAGTTTTTCTGATCAATCCACCACCAACACCAATCCCTTCAGGTATTCCCCTTCGGGATGAAACAGATTGATGGGGTGGTCCGCTCCCTGCGACAACTGATGTAGTATCCGTACTCTCCTGCCTGTTTTGGCTGCTGCCATGAAAACGGTTTTTCGGAATAGTTGCTTGTCGATGGCTTGAGAGCAGGAGAAGGTGAAAAGCATTCCTCCGGCTTTTATTTTTCGGATCGCCAATTCGTTTATATTCCGATATCCAACCACGGCCCGGTCAACAGCACTGAGATGTTTTGCATATGCGGGCGGATCCAGGATGATCACATCGTACGCATCGTTTTTAACGTTTTTCAAATAGGACGAAACGTCATCGCAAATCGCTTGGTGTTTTTCTGCTGCTATCTGGTTCAACTCTACGTTCTGCTGAATCCATTCAATCGCTTTTTTAGAGCTGTCGATTGATGTGACGTGTTTTGCACCCGCTGTGAGAGCGTAAATGGAGAACCCACCTGAATAACAAAATGTGTTCAACACATTCTTATCCTTGACATAAGAGGCCAAAAGGGATCGATTATCACGTTGATCCAGGAAGAACCCGGTTTTTTGTCCATCTTTCCAATTCACATGGAATCTCCGTCCGTTTTCAAAAACGACCGATGCTTCAGCTTGTCCCAGTAACCATCCATTCGGATGGTCTGCCGGCTGATCGCTGAATTCAGCGCTTTTATTGTAGATGTGATTCAGTTGCAGGGGGGTGTTTCGAAGCGCGTTACCTATGGCATCCAATGACCTGCGCATGCCCTCGCTGTGGGCTTGAACCACTGCACAGTCGCCGTATATATCAATGACCAAACCGGGTAAGCCGTCTCCTTCACCATGGATAAGCCGATAAGCGTCAGTTTGGCTGTTTTTTATGAGCCCTAAGGTTGCTCGTAGATCCACTGCCGCTTGCAACGATTCATTCCAAAAATGTTGATCTATGACTCGTTGGTTGAAACTGATCACACGAACCATGATGGTGCCATGGTGAAAATGTCCGGTGGCCAGATAATTTCCGTCGCAATCAAACACCTCAACCAATGTGCCTTCTTGTATGGAATCCTTTTTTGATTTGATGGCACCTGAAAAAACCCATGGGTGCCTGTTTCGCAGCGATCTGTCTTTTCCAGGATGAAGGGTGAGTTTTGGGTATCCGGTTTCAATCATGGTCCAAAAATAGATAATGCATGGCTCGTTTGTTTGTCAATTTGCTAAATTTGGATTCATATGGCTCCAACAGGATTTGATGCCCCTAACAGCAGCGAGAATTTTTTCCGGCTGTCACAGATCAGCAAGGGAATTGCCGACTCTGTTCGACAAACCTTTGGGGAACGTACTTATTGGATTGTCGCCGAGATATCAGACTTAGCGGTCCGTAAAGGTCATTGTTACATTTCCTTGGTTGAAAAACTTTCCGGAGCTGCTGCACCGATTTGTGAGTTGAAGGGAATCATATGGTCGATTGAGTTTCCATCGATTTCAACAAAATTCAAGACCGAATCAGGTATCGAGCTTTCAAAGGGCATGGTAATCCTGTTCAGGGCGTTTATCAAGTATGATGTCAAATGGGGTTTGAGTCTATCCATATTGGAGATTGATTCGAGGTTCACCATTGGACAGATTCAATTGGAGCGTGACCGCGCAGTGGCTGCGTTGAAGCAAGAGGGCGTTCACGATAAGAATCGCTCACTTCCTTTTCCTTTGGTGGCTCAGCGACTGGCAGTGATTTCGGCTTCTGATTCCAGGGGCTACGAGGATTTTATGCAAAAGCTGAATGGTAATCCTTACGGATATGTGTTCCATTGCCAGCTTTTCCAATCATTGTTACAAGGCGACAAAGCGGCCCAGCAAATGGTTAATCAGTTGATTACCATTTTCAATCGACTGCAGGATTTCGATGCGGTGGTGATTGTCAGAGGTGGAGGAGGAGCTGTTGACTTGAACTGCTTCAATGATTTACGGCTGGCACGGGCCATTGCCAGATTTCCCTTGCCAGTAATAACCGGCATCGGTCACTCAACCAATCGCAGTGTTTCCGATGAGGTTGCACATGCTGATCGGATAACACCTACTGATGCGGCTGATTATTTCATAGAACGAACCTTGGCTTATGAGAACCAGCTCACTTTACTGTTACGAACCATAGCAATCACATCTGAGGACATGTTGTTGGAGGAGACCAACAAGGTGGAGTCTTTGGTTTCAGACCTTGCCAATTCGTTTGATTCATTGGTTTCTGATGAGAGTTCATATTTGGATGATACCGCTTTGCTCATTCGTGATAAAACCCTATCGTTGCTTAATTCCGCCACCTACAAGGTTGCAACATCAGGGGTGAAGCTTGGGCAATTATCCAAAGGACTTGTATCTCGCGAGCATGAGCGCCTCAAGAGGAATCTGCAATCCATCCAATCGCATCCGATACGCAATATTAAAACTGCTGCGTCCATATTGGATGGACTGGAGAACACCGTCCGGCATTTGGATCCTATCAATGTTTTAAAGAGAGGATTTTCAATTACGCTAAAGGATGGTAAAGCCGTTACAAACAGCAATCAACTTACATCAGGAGACACCATAACAACCATTTTACATGAAGGAAAAATCGAAAGCCGGATCTGAGGAACAAACTCCCCCAAACAGCTATCAGGATGCAATCAATGAGCTGGAGTCCATTCTATCTGAAATTGAATCCGGCGAAGCTGACGTGGATTTGTTGTCTGTCAAAGTGAAACGCGCGTTGTTCCTGGTAGGTTTTTGCAGAAACCGCCTCCGTCAGACTGATGAGGAAGTGAGAAAGTTGATTCAGGGGCTGAATGAACAATAATAACGGACAACCGTCTATTTGCAATGTAAGATTGTGAATGGTTGGCTTTCCCTTTTACTTTTTCAGTATCAATATACGATGAACTTTCCTGATGCTTGATTTTTGATTCCACCACTTACCGTGTAATAGTATAAGCCAGGTGATAAAAGCTTGGCATCAATCGGGGTCTGGACTTCTTGGATGATGCTTTTATAAACTGTTTTTCCGGATTGATCGATGATTTCTAAGACGGCTTGTTTACCTGCCAAATCTTCAGAAACAACTAACATGGATTTATCCCTGAAAAGGTTTGGAATCATTCTGGCAGTCGAGATTTGTGCGATTGGGTCAGCGGTTCCCAAAACCTCCGAAATGGATCGTTTCCACACACCATTGCTGACGGTCCCCACATACAAATCGTCATTGGTTGCAGTGAGGGAGATGATGTTGGCATTAGCAGGTCCAGTGATAATATCGTTAAAGGTTTGTCCGGAGTCTCTTGAAATATGGACATACCCCGAGGCAGATGCGAAAACCAAGCCGTTGTGGGAATAAAGGTCCTCATAGTAATTGTTGGAAACAATGTTCCAGGTCAGTCCTGCATCATTTGACAAGTAGTTGGCTGTTTGACTGGAAGCCAGAACACGGTTTCCAATGCTGGTGATGTCATTGATCAACTCTCCCGCAGCACCAGTCTGACTCCAAGTGAAGCCACCATCTGTGGAAGTGTATAGTCCCTCATTAAAGGAACCTGCTATGATGTTGTTTCCGCAAATGGATATGGAGCTTACAAATGCATTGGGCATACCCGAGTTTTGAAATGCCCATGTGGCTCCATCGTCACCCGAACGTAAAACGCCTTGTTGCAAGCATGCGCCGACTATGAGCGTATCCTTGAAATCAACCCGCTGACAGAATCCGGTGATTGGATTGGCGCCTTGTCCGTTGAACAATGGCCATGTCAATCCGTTATCGGTGGTTCGGTTTATTCCGAAGTCGGTAGCCACATAAATGTCATTTCCCCTTGCTTTCACATGGTTGCAATTGTATAAAGCCAGTCCGGAGTAATTCCAAAGACCACTGTTGTAATTCGATACTCCGTACAGTGAGGATCCTGTGAACAAGACATTGTTGTTAGCCACTGCCAATCCGAATACATTTTGGGTTTGCAGGTTGTTGTTGAATTCATCCCATGTTCCACCATTGTTTATGGTTTTGAAAACACCTCTGTTGGATCCTACATAGATTCCGTTTATGGTATTACAAACGCTGTTGTTGAATTGGATGTTGACATTGAATGCCACTTGTGTGTTGAACGATACTTGAGTCCAATTGGCTGCAAAAACATCAGACATCATCAAAATGCCGGAGGTCGTTGCAAAAACCTTGTTTCCTGATACTGCAAAATCAACAATGTCTGAGTAGGGGATTAGCGGATTGAAAGATGTCCATGTCAAACCGGCATCAGCCGATTGCATCACGCCATTGAAGCCATAGGTGAAGATGTAATTGTCCTTTACATGGATTTTGCTGATGAACTCTCCGGCCAATCCCGCGAAAGCGAAACTGTTTCCCCCGTTGTTTGAAATGTATACGCCGTTGTCGGTTCCCAGCACAACACGGTTTCCATCCACCGAAATGGTGTTGATGTTGCTTGTGGTGATTCCTGATGTGACCTGGTTCCATGTTGAGCCGTTGTTTACGGATACATATAGGTAGTCACCAAGGGTGGCTAAGAACAGTTTGTTGGCTCCGGCTACCATCTCAATCGGTACAACGGATGATGGGCCGTTGGATATGGTTGACCATGATGTGCCGTTGTTTGTTGACAGGTAGCTTGAAGGTTGTGCAAATGCTACGATGGTGTCACCGGCGGTGGATAAGCTTTCAACCACATTGGTGAGGTATAGCTGGGGTACGATGTTCCAATTCGGGCCATTCAATGGCGATTGCAGTACTCCGTTAGCAGTCATTGCAAATAATTTGGTTGAAGTCGCCCGAGTCTTATAAACCGGTTCTCCGTTCATTCCTATGATTTGTATCCATTGTGCGGTTGCATTTTGGATTGTTAAAAATGCACCAAGGGTGATGAGGAAAAGGATTCTTGTTCTCATGTTAAAATGATTTGAATGTTAAGTCAGAAACGGCTTTGCAATGGCAAAGCGTCTCACAACTTCAATAGGAGTCGGTTTAAAATAAATTTCGGAAAGGGGTTTTAACTGTGATTACTTCATTTTCGCATTGGATCCTGACCATGTATATTCCTGTGGCAAGTCCGTTTGCATTCAAAGTAATCAAGTGCTGCCCGGTATCGTATGGGCCTTGGTGCATTGCCACCAATTTGCCATCCAGCGACAATATGTCGATTTTGATTTTGGAGGGGAAGGGATTGTCAACGGTTATCACCATCTCATTGTTTGACGATTGGTATGCGTTTGCCTGGAAATTGGCTGATGACCGGCACATCGGGGACCTGATGGGCCCATAGGTGGTTTGTGTTCCGTCATAGTCGGTTTGCACAAGCTTGTAATATTTGGCAAGTCCTTTTGCTGCATAATCAATCAAGCTATAGCGGTTGGATGCAGAAGTCGTACCGGCTCCATCCACTGTGCCGAGCTCATAGAAGAATCCGCCGTCATCGCTCTTGTAAACAGTGAAATGATCGTTATTCAATTCGGAGGCAGTCATCCATCTGACCTCTGTTTCGCCATTCAAACATCCGGCATCGAAGCTGATAAGTTCCACAGGAAGCGGAGTCGTCAGTCCTGCCAGCGTCCACCAGTTCCTCGGGAAGTAATTGGCACCCGTGACTTGAGTACCGTTGGCAAGGGTGCTTTGTATTCCTTGAAGTGGGAATTGCCATCCAAGTGGCACCCAGCATTGGGCTCGTGGATCGGAGATGGTTCCTTTTTCAGAGGCGGTGCAAGTGAAGGAAATGTTTGCAATAGGTGATGCACCAGCAGTGGCAGCTCTAATATACCAGAAGCGGTCAACCGTGTTCATGCTGTTGTCAGCCCCGGTCTGTGAATTTACGTGCAGAATGCCGGGAGGGTAGGGTAGGTTTGATGTTGTCGGGGTACGGTAGGTTGAAAGGAATAGCGTATCGCATGTTCCCGATGTAAGATTGAAAGTTAGCGGTATGTATTCCGTTGAGCTGTACCCAAATGGAATGGTGCGAAGGCCCGTCCTTGAATTAATCTTCCAAATGATGCTGGCAGAGGAATCATAAACCTCACTACGTATATAACCGT
>JBEAXM010000232.1:0-3275 GCA_041159805.1 Bacteroidota bacterium | reverse complement strand
CAAAAATCCGGCAGGGTTTTCACCCCAAGACCCACTGATGGAGGCAAAGGAAATCGGATTTCGCTTTCGAATATGGGATTTATTGACCGGTGCTGTCAAGTTAAACGGAGTAAAAGTGAGTGGCGCCGAGTTGAACCTGATGATAAACAAGAGGGGAGTTCGCAATTTTGATATCTTCAAAGAGGATGCCGATACAACTGGCCAGGGATTGGAAGTTGACCTCAACAGTATTTCCATAGCCGATTCCAAAATCAAATACACCGACCTTGAGTCGAAACGGAGGTTCGACTTTGATATTGATCTTGGTGAACTCAGTGGCGATTTTTCCGATGAATTATTCGCGGCCGAATTGAATGCGACAATGAAGTCTGCGACCATTGAAATAAACCAAGTCAACTACATAGACCAAAAGCCGATTGAAATTGAGGCATCCATTGAGGTGAATCGGCAAACGGACACCTATGTTTTGGATAAAGGCAATTTCTTGTTGGCAGGTATGTTATTCCAATTGGAGGGCGCTGTCAAGGCCTTATCTGCTGATCAAATGCAAATGGATATCGCGTTTTCATCAAAGGACGCCGATATCGCATCACTTATAAGTTTATTGCCTGGAAATGTTTCAGGTAGGTTTGCCGATTTCAACTGCGACGGAACAGTTGCTTTCAATGGTAGTTTTAAGGGTGCCATTGGCGGCGGTGCAACACCTGTTTTCAGTGTGAATTTTGAGGCATCAAATGCCTCCGCCAACCCAGAAGGAACGCCATACAAGATATCTGAGCTAAACGGCAAGGGTTCTTTTACCAGCAGGAAAAGCAATGCGGCACCTTACGAGAGCTTGTCTCTCAATTCCATCAAGGCCAAGTTGGAAGGTAGTCCTTTCAGCTTAGAATTGAATGTGGAGGATTTCTCAAACCCAAAATTGGATTTGACTTTGAAAGCCGATGCGAACTTGAATGTGTTAAGCAGTTTTTATAAACCCGACACAATTGAATCCGTCTCCGGAATGTTCAGCGCCGATCTGGTCTTTAATGGAATTGCCAATCAAAAGTCCACCTACAAATCGTCTGGATCGATCCGTTTCAATGATGCGGTTTTCAGTTTGAAAGGGAGGCCTGATTTCTTGAAAGGGATGAACGGGATTCTACATTTGAGAGGGAACGATATGGTGTTAGAGGGGCTGTCTGGCAAAATCGGGAATTCGGACTTCAGCGTTACAGGCAGTTTCAACAATTTGATGGCATATTTCCTTCTTGACAATCAACAAGTGGATGTCGAGGCCACCTTGAAATCGAATGCCATTGATTTGAACGAGTTGCTAATTGGTGAAGAAGGGTCCGATACTTCCGGGATCGATATAACCGACAAGCATCGTATCTCCGTTGACTTGGAAGTGGCTTCAGTGAAGTTCAGAAAGTTTCAGGCAGCCAACATCAAAGGAGCTGTGATGATAGCAGGGTCCAAAGTTTCGTCTGGTGGATTGGAGTTTTCAACATGTGGAGGTGTGATTCAGCTTACCGGGACCATGGATGAGAGTGATAAGGATAGCATACGGGTGAATTGTATTGCCCAAATCAGAAATGTGGAAATCAACCAGCTTTTCCAGCAAATGGGCAACTTTGGCCAAGCTTCCTTGACCGATAAAAACCTTAAAGGGCGTTTATCTGCAAATGTTGAATTCAAATCGAGATGGGACAAGCTGTTGAACTTTGACGAGCAATCCGTATATGCAAGGAGTGATATTTCTATTGAAAACGGGGAGTTGATCCAATTCAAGCCCATGCTGGCCCTTGCGAAATATCTTAAAGGCTCGGACTTGGAAAACATCAGGTTTTCCAATCTGACAAACACCATTGAAATAAAGGATCGTAAAATTTTTGTTCCCGTGATGGATATACGTAGCTCCGCGATGGATTTGACCGCTAGTGGCGTACACACCTTTGATAACATGGTGGATTATCAGCTTGGCCTTTATTTGTCGCAGCTGGTGGGCCGCAAGGTAAAGCAGATGAACACCGAGTTCGGAACCATTGAGGATGATGGCTTGGGCAGGCCAAGGATTTACCTTTCCATGAAGGGTCCTGCTTATGACCCGAAAATCACTTGGGATCGCAAGGGTACAGAGCAGAAAATCACGGACGAAATCCGTAAGGAGCGGCAAACCATAAGGGATTTATTGAAAAAGGAGTTTGGGGACAAATCGAGTGATGGGGTTGAATCAAAGCCATCGCAAAACGATGACAAGCCCCGAAACAACGAGTTGGAGCTCGAAACGGAAGACTAAGTGTATATTTGTATTTGGGATTAAACCTTCGAGATGCCAGCCAATATCTATACTCGCACACAAAGATGGAAGGTCGCATTGTTGGTCCTGGCTCTTTTTATCGGCTTGGCATCCATGTGGTATACAAACTCATTGGTTTCAAAGCTTGCAGAACAGGAGAAGAAAAATGTTGAGTTATGGGCCGATGCGGTCAACCAGCTAAGCGACCCTGATCCTGAAAAGGATTATATGACCTTTGTAGTGCAGGTCCTTTCGGATACCAATGGAACCATTCCTAGATTGTTGGTAGACACCTTGGGCAATGTACTTGACCAGAAAAACCTAGACCCCGATAAAAAGAGTGACACCTCATGGGTGAGTGGCCAGTTGGATCAAATGCGTTCGGAGAACCAGCCGATCACGGTCAGCTTCGGAAACCCATCCCAAACCCAATATGTTTACTACGGTGATTCGCACTTGTTGCGTCAGCTGAAATGGTATCCATATCTACAGCTCGGCGTAATCAGCTTGTTTTTGTTGGTTTCCTATGTTGCATTCAGCACCTCAAGAAGAGCGGAGCAGAACCAGGTTTGGGTAGGTATGGCCAAGGAAACAGCCCATCAATTGGGAACCCCTTTATCATCTCTAATGGCATGGGTCGAGTATTTGAAAACCAAGGATGGTCCGGATGGAACAGTTGAGGAGATTGAAAAAGACATTAAAAGACTTAATACGATTTCAGAGCGATTCTCAAAAATTGGATCCTCGCCTGTATTGAAAAAGGAAAATATAGGTCATGTGATTTCCAAGTCAATAGAATACTTCGCTCCTCGCACATCGTCAAAGGTCTCATTTCAGTTGAACCAGCCCACCTCACATGAAGTAACTGCTCCGTTGAATGTTCCACTTTTCGAGTGGGTGCTGGAAAACCTGTTCAAAAACGCAGTGGATGCCATGGAGGGCGATGGATCCCTGACAATAACGATTACCGATCAATCCCAATTCGTTTATATCG
>JBEAXM010000299.1:0-6728 GCA_041159805.1 Bacteroidota bacterium | reverse complement strand
AACGGCATCCGTAAGTAGAAATCCGATTGGGTTGGATGAACAATTCCAACTCACATTCACATTTACGGGTAATCTTTCATCGTTCACCCCTCCCCCACTGAATGACTTCATGGTGCTGTCTGGTCCCAACCAATCGAATAGTATCCAGATAATAAACGGGTCTTACTCGCAGTCCATATCATACTCATACATCCTGCAGCCGAAAAAACAGGGAACCTTCAAGATTGGTGCCGGAACCGCCAACAGCGGTGGAAAGAGTTTCCAATCGAATCCAATCAGCATAAGTGTGACTGCGTCATCAAATCGCAATCAACAGCAACAAAACCAGAATAACATATCGTCAGGCAGCGTCTTCATACGAGTGAGTCTGGATAAACGGAATGTATACAAAGGAGAAGCGGTTGTTGCAACCTTCAAGCTCTACACCAACGTTCAAGTAGTGAACTACTCCATCACCAAAATGCCATCATTCACTGGATTTTGGAGTCAGGATGTGGAGATGCCAAAGCAAATGACTCTGTATAATGAGAATTACAACGGCACTCCATACCAAGTAGGTGAAATCAAAAAGGTGGTTTTATATCCACAGCAGACTGGAACCTTGACCATTGACCAAATGATTGGTGAATGTATTGCGAGGGTCAAGGTCAACCGCAATCGGTCCAACAACCCATTTGACATATTCAACGATCCGTTTTTCAGTGATCCGTTTTTCGGATCAGGAGGTGTTCGCGAGGTTGCATATTCCATAAAAAGCGATCCTGTTAAAATCACTGTAAATGAGCTACCATCAGGCGCACCTATTGGTTTCAACGGCGCGGTTGGGGATTTTTCCATGGAGAGCATTGTGGACCGTGAAAAACTGAAAACAAATGACGCGCTCAATGTAAGAGTGAAAATATCGGGAAATGGAAACCTGAAGTTGATTGAAACCCCTTTCAAGGACATACCACAGGAATTCGAATCATACGACCCTAAGGTAAACGATGCGATTTCCACCACAGCCAGAGGGTCATCAGGCACAAAAACTTTTGAGCACTTGCTCATTCCAAGGGTACCAGGTGATTTTGAAATTGCACCGATCCGTTTCCACTATTTCAATCCAGAAAAGAAGGAGTACATCACATTGACTTCACCTTCTTTCAAAATCAGTGTCGAGAAAGGCAAAGGCGACCATAGCCCGGCAACCGCGGGTAATACGAAAGCGGATTTCAAAATCATTGGAAGGGACATCAAATTCATCAAGCCATTGTCGGGCTCACTGACATTGAACAATGTTGGAATCTCCGGAACCTGGCTTCACTATCCATTGTCGCTTTTGCCTATCGCAATGATGATCGGCATGGCATTTTGGAAGCGCAAACAACTTGCCTTACGCGCGGACGTCGCTTCATACAAAAGCAAAACGGCTAACAGCATGGCAATAAAAAGGATGAAGTTGGCTCACTCGTTTCTCGAGAAAAAGGATCTCAAGTCGTTTTATGAGGAAACCGGAAAGGCCATTTGGAGCTATTTGTCAGACAAATTACAGATCCCTGTTTCAGAGCTTAACAAGGAGTATGTTGTTGAACAATTACACCAATCAGGTGTAAGCGATGAAACATCGAAAATGATTCAACAGCTGATCAGTGACTGCGAGTATGCAAGGTTCGCCGGAGCGAATGAACAAACAGACCCTTCGGCCATATATGACCAAACCATTAAAACCATAACCGATGCTGACAAGGAAATGGCTTCTTAACCCCGTTCTTTCGATATTGTTCTTTTTGAGCACCGGATTGCACTCGTCTACATTGGCAAGCAATGCGGAAAAGGCGTTTGAACAAGCGGCAGTATTTTATCAAAATCAAGAATATGGGCGCGCACTGGCGATTTACGATTCACTTTTGAAACTGGGTTATCAGTCGGCAGAGCTGGAGTTCAATACCGGTAACGCAAA
The DNA here is from genome assembly GCA_041159805.1 of Bacteroidota bacterium. Lineage (GTDB taxonomy): Bacteria > Bacteroidota > Bacteroidia > AKYH767-A > OLB10 > JALRAP01. The sequence continues at coordinate 4,789 of JBEAXM010000299.1, read as the reverse complement.
TTACCGAACAGGCCAAATATCAAAGGCAATACTTCATTATGAGCGTTCGGCGTTACTGAACCCCTCGGATCCCGAGATCCAGCACAATCTTCGCATCGCATACCTTTCCACAGTAGATAAAATAGAACCCGAGCCATTGTTGTTTTATGAGCGTTGGCTACAGAACATCGCATACAATGGCACAGTGACAAAAAAAACCTTTATCGCTCAATTGTTACTTTGGTTATCATGTGGGCTCTTCGCAGTTTACTTGTTCTTCAAGAAAACCGATTTAAGGAGATGGGGCTTTTACCTTTCAATGGTGTTTTTGTTTTCCGGCCTTTGCGTATGGTTATTGGCAGAAAACCACCGCAGGCATTTGCATCACAACAAGGGAGCAATCATATTCACTGAGGCCATTTATGTTAAGGGCTCACCGATTAAGGATGGTGCCAACCTGTTCATGCTTCACGAGGGCACAAAAGTCACTATAGTCGACGAACTTGAAGGGTGGAAAAAAATCCGTATTGCAAATGGAAACGAGGGCTGGCTGATGGAAGATGCCCTTAAGGAGATATGAGATGTAAGGACGATGGACGATTGAATTCGCCTAAAAGAGTTTGACTTTAAAACGGCATTAGATTCAATTGACTTTGTTTCACTGACTCCACATCAATTTTATTTGGTTTCGGATAACTACTAATCGGTTTTATTATCCAATTGGAGCAATTGGACTATCAGATTTTTTGGCAATGGCAACGGGCAAAAGATCAATCCGCGAAAAATCATTGAATATGTTCATGCCGTATACGATTTCTTTGAATAACTGAATATTGAAAAACAATTAAACGTTTAATTTCAACTCAATTCTTGCACCTCCGATTCAACAAATTTAATTTCGCCATGGGGAGGGGACGGTAGTCCCCCCAGTGAAATGGACGATATAAGATTTACGATTGACGATTGAATCACTAGTACAAGAAACGCTACTAGGTGGGATGACTGGTTCTGATTGTTTTAAAGAAACACCTATTTATCTGGAAAACTGATCAACCCGCCCTTTGATACGGCTTAAATCTACGTTAATCCTTTTGATCCGCTAAATCCACGTTCCAGGCAAAATCATCAGAACTGCCCGATGAAGCCCAGCAAAGCTTAAACGTTTATCTTAAACGGAAAATTTGCAACTCGAAATTTCCAAATTTAATTTCACCATGGGGCGGGGACGGTAGTCCCCCGATTGAGGGGGATAACATTTTTGATTGAAACCTGAGTTGTGATTTCTTTAACCTTGGGATAAAATGGACGATTAACCCGTATGGTATGTGGAATGCTACGGACGGATGCAAGTGAAGTTTAGACTTCGAATTTTGTGAAGCATTACTAAAAAAACACAAACCTTATCCTTGATAAAAGACCAATCACCAACTTCTAATCACCAATTACTAATCGCTAATCGCTAATCACCAATCACCAACTGTCAATTGCCACTTGATTTGGGTTTATGGAATTTTCGTCCGCCTTGCCTATTGTTTTTGGGTGGTCCTTTGCGATGAGGCGGTTTTGAAAAGGATCGGACCTCCATGTTTGGAATCCCTTCGGGATTAGGCACCCTTGTCACTTCCTTACCTATCAATTCTTCAATCCGTCGAAAACGGGATGCATCCTCGCTATTGACAAAAGTGATGGCCGTGCCCGTACGTTCAGCCCGAGCGGTCCTACCAATACGGTGTACATAGTCTTCCGGATCCGGGGGCACGTCATAATTGACCACCAGATCAATCCCCTCCACATCAATGCCTCGTGAAAGCACATCCGTTCCGATGATCATGTTCAGTTGCTGATTCTTGAAAGCACGCATGATTTCCTCGCGCTCACGCTGATCCAAGTCGGAGTGAAAGGCCTGGCACTTGAACTGCAATTTCCGTAAAGCGGAGTCCAGTTTCTTGACCTTTTCCTTGGTTGATGCGAAAACAATGACGCTACCGAAGCCCCCATCCCTGAGTATCTTGGAAATGAGATCCAGCTTGTGGTTATCGTCAACCCAATAGCATTGCTGAACAATGCCCTCGGCAGGTTTTGAAATGGCTATGTTGATTTGCTCCGGACTTTCGAGAATTCGACCAGCCAAGGATCGGATTTTAGGAGGCATGGTAGCTGAAAACAAAAGCGTCTGACGCTTTTTGGGAAGGTAGCTCACAATGCGCATGATGTCATCGTGGAAACCCATATCCAACATTCGATCTGCTTCATCAAGCACCAAATGCCTTAGCTGATCCAACTTGATGTCGCCAGCTGCCAGGAATGAAATCAGACGACCAGGAGTGGCAACTACGATATCGATACCCTCCTTGATGGCTTTTTTTTGTTGCTCCCAAGTGATGCCGTCGCCACCTCCGTAAACCGCCATGGATCCTACACCAGTGAAATATCCCAATGCTTCAACCTGTTGGTCGATTTGCACCGCAAGCTCCCTCGTAGGTGCCAGGATCAAGGTATTGACGTGATTATGTCCCTGGCGGATGATTTTCTCAATCAAAGGCAAAAGATAAGCAGCTGTTTTACCAGTACCGGTTTGGGCACAGGCGATCAGATCCTTGCCCGAAAGCACCAAAGGAATCGATTGCTCTTGTATGGGAGTGGGTTTATCAAAACCCATGGAAAGGACTCCGTCCATAAGCGATGGACCGAAGTTGAAATCGTGAAATGTCACAAGTAGTAGATTAGGATACAAAGGTAGTGAAACCACTTCAACGCCATGTTTTCATTATACTTGTGCCCGTGATGCCTAAAGTTTCGTTTCTGGTCCCATTCCTGAATCCAGGTGATGCACTGTTCCGTTGTATCGATTCCATGCTTTCGCAGGAGGGCCCATTGTTCGAGATTGTATTGGTGGATAATGGTTCCACAGATGGCACCTATGAACAGGTTTCTGAGCGATATCGCATTCATCATTTGATTCGCTTGGCTCACGAGCCGCAACCAGGAATCGCACATGCCTTGAACACCGGTCTGAAATACTGCTCGGGTACATACATTGCACGCATGGATGCGGATGATGTGTGCCTGCCTGGGCGAATAGCATTACAATCCCAATTGCTGGATGACGAACCTGAAATCGGACTTGTATCAGGTCTTGTCCAACACCAAGGCCCTACAACGAACGAAGGGATGGCCTACTACGTGGAAACCATTAATTCGATAACGGAACAGGATGCCATCCGGAAACACCGTTTTGTAGAATCTCCGCTCGCGCATCCAAGTGTCATGTTTCGAAAATCATTGATTGATCAATTCGGCAACTATTCAACCAATGCCGTACCTGAAGACTATGAATTGTGGCTTCGTTGGATGAATGCGGGAGTGAAAATGAAAAAAGTAAACCAACAGGTCATTGTGTGGAATGATTCCCCTGAGCGACTATCAAGGACGCATGCAAATTACTCAAGGGAGGCATTTGAAGAGGTTCGTGTTCATTATCTCACACGATGGCTTCGGGCACATGTACGTCCCGACAAACCTGTTTTCATATGGGGTGGTGGAAAATACTCCAAGCGAAAATGCGAACTCCTCGAATCGAATGGCATCCGAATTCACGGCTTCATCGATGTGGTCGAAAAAGCAGGGCCAACGAACAAACCAACCATCCACTATACCAAAATCCCTCCCGCCGGAACCATGTTTATCCTATCCTCCGTCAGCAACCGAGGAAAACACGAGGAAATAAGGTCCCACCTACTCGCTTTGGCTTATTCCGAAGAGGTGGATTTTATCGTAAGTTCGTGATCCTATTTAACATATTTATTGGCAAAAAGGACAAATTCATTCTTCATGTGTCCCCTTAACTGATAATCAATTGCTTAGCAACCCTACTTCTTTTTCCTTGGTTTCTTGGTCTCCTTCAAGGTCGTTAACTTTTCAACTTGAGGTCGACGATCTTCACGTTGGTAGCGCTTTTCCTTTTCAATCAGCAGATTTTCCGACCTGGAGATAAACTCGATATCGGACTTGGTTTTAGTGGTTTTACGTTTTGTTTTGGTTGCCATTGGTATGAATTTTGTGCAATCTTAAACACGCTCCGTATATTTGAGGATGATATCCGTCAACTGCAATCATCATGAATGAAATTTCCAGCGCTTTAGCACCCTACCGATCGATTTTTGAAGGCCAACTGATTGCTGAGATGGAAATTCATGGCAAATTGATGAACCTGCCCGCAGGAACTGTCATGCTAGAGCCGGGCAGTTATGTGAAAAGCATCCCACTATTGGTGAAAGGCAGTATCAAGGTGATGAGGCAGGGCGCTGATGCAAATGAAATCCTCCTGTATTACGTTTCTCCCATGGAAACCTGTGCCATGTCATTGACATGTTGCGTATCCAACCAGAAGAGCAATGTCAAAGCTGTTGCAGAGGAAGATACCGTCTTGGTAAGTCTGCCGGTTGCCAAGTCAGACGAATGGATGTCCGCCTACCCCTCATGGAAGCAGTTCATCATGCAAACCTACAGGAATCGCTTTGAGGAATTGTTGAAAACGATTGATGGCATTGCCTTCCACAAAGTGGATGAGCGCCTTTACAAATACCTGATTGAAAAATCAAACCTCTTAAAAACCCACGAAATAAATATATCTCACCAACAAATAGCCGAAGAGCTGAACTCCTCCCGTGAGGTCATTTCCAGACTGCTGAAACAACTAGAGCAGCGAGGTGTTCTATCGGTAGGTCGCAATCGAATCACCATTCATAAATCGGAAATAGAAACCATTTGATACATCTGCATCATCATGAAAAAAAGCATCCTGTTATTC
>JBEAXM010000297.1:0-7552 GCA_041159805.1 Bacteroidota bacterium | reverse complement strand
ATTTCCTCCTTTTGTGCATAGGATCCAACAGCAACAAGCAGTAAAAGGACCAGGCCGGTGATTGATTTCATGTGATTCGGGTTGATTGTATTTCAAATATAAAAAACAAAAAACTCAATTGTAAAAACCCGACTCGAAACCGGCATCAATCTGCAGATCACCGCTTGTTGCAGCGGTCACGGCCAACATGTCGCAAAATTCATTTTCCGGGTGGTTGTTATGTCCTTTGATCCATCGGAAGCGCACCTGGTGGCGAGCGTAAATGGCCAGGAAGCGTGTCCATAGGTCAGCGTTTTTCTTTCCTTGGAAATTCTTCTTGGCCCATCCAAACACCCATCCTTTCTCAACTGCATCCACCACATATTTACTGTCGGAGTAAACCGTCACCTCCTCATGAAGCCGTTTCAACGACTCCAATCCGACAATCACGCTCAAAAGCTCCATGCGGTTGTTGGTGGTCTTACGGAACCCTTGTGAAATCTCCTTGCGGTGCGGCCCCGATATCATCACTACGCCAAACCCGCCAGGACCTGGGTTACCTCTTGACGATCCGTCGGTGTAAATGTTAACCATTCAATAAAAGTAGCAACTTAAAGTCCTACATGAGCCCTGAACAGCTTCACAGCGATGGCGAGTAGGATAAACCCGAACACCTTGCGAACCACTCCGATGCCAACAGGACCCAATATCCTTTCGAGAAAACCAAGGTTCTTCAAACAGAGATAAACGACAATAAGGTTCAAAAGGATACCAATGATGATGGTGATGACATCATACTCGGCGCGCAACGAGAGCAATGTAGTCATGGTACCCGTCCCGGCGATCAGCGGAAACGCAACGGGTACAATGGATGCGGTGGCCGGCATATCATCCTTGTGGATGCGGATTCCTAAAATCATCTCGAGCGCAATGAAAAAGAGCACGAGCGAACCTGCGATGGCAAACGAGGAAAGATCCAGCCCTAGGAACTTTAGCAGATTCTCTCCGATGAACAGGAACATGATCATGATGCCTAACGACACCAGCGTTGCCTTTTCGGAGTGGATGCTTCCGGCTTGTTTACGGATCTGTATCAGTACAGGTATGGAGCCGATGATATCGATGACCGCGAAAAGGATCATGGACACGGTAACGATTTCCTTGATGCTGAGGTTCACGGTTGGAGATTTAAAAATTCAAGGTTTGAAAGCCCGCAAGGCAGGCAATGGTATCGGTCACTTCAGCTGGAAGCTCTCGAGGAATTTCGTGGTGTAATTCCCTTTGCGGAAATCCTCGTTTTGCATCAGCTGCTGGTGGAACGGGATGGTGGTCTTCACGCCTTCGATCACATACTCACTCAAGGCACGCTCCATGGTTTGAATCGCTTCTTCACGCGTTTGCGCGATGGTGATGAGCTTGCTGATCATGGAATCGTAATTGGAAGGTATCGTATATCCTGCATACACATGCGAATCGACACGCACTCCGTGTCCACCCGGTACGTGCAAATTGGTGATGCGTCCTGGCGAAGGCCGGAAGTTGTTGTAGGGGTCCTCGGCATTGATCCGGCACTCGATGGCATGCATGTTCGGATAGTAGTTGATACCCGAGATCTCGATGCCAGCGGCAATCTTGATTTGTTCCTTGATCAGGTCATAGTTGATCACCTCTTCGGTAACGGGATGCTCCACCTGGATCCGGGTGTTCATCTCCATGAAGTAGAAGTTGCGATGCTTGTCGACCAGGAACTCCACGGTACCCACACCCTCATACTGGACGGCGAGTGCTGCCTTAACAGCCGCCTCTCCCATCTTTTCGCGCAGCTCCGGAATCATGAAGGGAGATGGTGTTTCCTCCAACAGTTTCTGGTGACGACGTTGGATCGAGCAATCGCGTTCCGACAAGTGACATGCCTTGCCGTATTGGTCTCCGGCGATTTGTATTTCGATGTGACGGGGTTCTTCAATGTATTTCTCCAGGTACATGCCATCGTTTCCGAAAGCGGCTCCCGCCTCTTGTCTTGCTGATGACCATGCCGCCTCGAACTCATCGGGGTTCCATACGATACGCATGCCTCGACCTCCACCACCTGCAGTTGCCTTCAGGATTACCGGATAACCGATCTTCTTTGCAATTTCCTTGCCCTCATCCACACTTTCCAGCAATCCGTCAGAGCCAGGAATTGTTGGAACGCCTGCGCGCTTCATCGTGTCCTTGGCGTTGGATTTGTCGCCCATGGAATCAATCATCTCGGGCGAAGCACCGATGAACTTGATGTTATGCTTGGCGCAGATGTCGGAGAACTTGGCGTTCTCGGAAAGGAATCCATATCCTGGATGTATCGCATCGGCATTGGTGATTTCAGCCGCAGCGATCAGGTTGGGCATATTCAGGTAGGAGTCGCGGCTGGGTGCGGGACCGATGCACACGGCTTCATCTGCGAAACGCACATGCAAGCTTTCGCGGTCGGCTGTGGAGTAAACGGCAACCGTGCGAATGCCCATCTCTTTGCAGGTCCTAATGATGCGTAAGGCGATTTCGCCCCGGTTGGCGATCAGGATTTTCTTGAACATGTGGTTCGTTTATCAGGAAGGATCAACTAGGAAAAGTGGTTGGTCGTATTCAACTGGTGTGGCATTGTCGACCAACACCTTTACGATGCGCCCTTTGATATCGGACTCGATTTCGTTGAACAGCTTCATGGCTTCGATGATGCAAATGACCTGTCCCTGCTTCACATCGTCGCCCACATTCACAAAGTTGGCTTTGTCGGGCGAGGGCTGACGGTAAAACGTTCCAATCATCGGCGACTTTACCACATGGTATTTGGATTCGTCGTTCGCCTTGGCGGGAGGAGGTGTTGCAGCAGTAGGTGCGGGTGCTGCCGGTGCAGGAGCCACCACTGGTGCGGCTGCTACAACGGTAGGTGCAGCGGCTACCACTTGCACCTCGCGCGATGCGTTCTTTATGGTGATCTTGAAGTCTTTCTGCTCGAGACTGACCTCACTAACTCCCGACTTTGAAACAAACCGGATTAGTTCTTCAATTTCCTTCTTGTTCATGTTACAGGTTTTTTAGTGTGTATTATTTAGTGTCATATGCCCAACGAAGGTAAACGGACCCCCATGTGAATCCGCCACCGAAGGCCGCCAGGATGATGACATCTCCTTTATGTAATTGCTTTTCCCACTCCCAGAGGCAGATTGGAATGGTGCCGTTGGTTGTGTTACCGTATTTTTCAATGTTGAGCATCACCTTCTCATTGCCGAGACCCATGCGGTTGGCAGTGGCATCGATGATGCGCTTGTTGGCTTGGTGTGGTACCAACCACGCTACGTCATCGGCTTTGAGGTGGTTCCGTTCCATGATTTCAGCGGAAACGTCCGCCATCTTGGTCACGGCGAACTTGAATACCGCTTGGCCCTCCTGGTAAACGAAATGCTGCTTGGCATCTATGGTGGCATGTGAGGCGGGAAGTGCGCTGCCGCCGGCTTTCTGATGGAGGTACACCCTTCCCGAGCCATCGCTGCGGAGGATGGAATCCATGATGCCATTGCCACTGTTATCGGGCTCGAGCAACACGGCTCCGCCACCATCGCCAAAGATCACGCACGTGGCACGGTCGGTGTAATCGATGATGGAGGACATCTTGTCCACCCCGATTACCAGAACCTTCTTGTATTGTCCGCTCTCGATGAATTTGGAGCCGGTGACCAGAGCATAAATGAATCCGGAACACGCGGCGTTGAGATCGTAGCCGAACGCGTTCACCATCCCAACCTTGTCGCTGATGATGTTTGCCGTTGCCGGGAACTGCATGTCAGGCGTGGTGGTGGCGCAAATCACCAGCTCGATTTCTTCCGGACCGATGCCTTTTTTTGCAAGCAGTCCTTTTACCGCCTCAACGGCGATGTCGGACGCTCCCTTGCCTTCTCCTTTGAGAATGTGTCGCTCCTTGATGCCGGTTCGGGAGGTGATCCACTCGTCAGTGGTATCCACCAGCTTCTCGATTTCCGCGTTGGTTAACACGTAATCGGGAACCCAGGCATTTACGGCGGTTATGGCGGCCCTGATTTTTTCCATTCGGGATTATTTGGATAATTGCTCGCCTATGGAGATTTCGGAAAGCGCTTTGGTGATTTTATCGGGCATGCCGGCCTCAGCCACTTCACAGGCGTGCAAAATCATGTTTTTTATGGCCTTGGCATTGGATATGCCGTGGGCGATGATCACGGTGGAGTTGATGCCGAGCACCGGTGTGCCACCGTAATTTTCAAAATCAAATCTATCGAAGTATGCGTCATGCATTCCCCGTTTGCGAATCAAGGAGTAAAAAGACTCCGCCAACTTCAGCATCACATTGCCGGTGAAACCGTCGCATACAATCACATCGGCCTTGTTGTTGAACAGGTCTCTCCCTTCGAGGTTGCCAACGAAATTGATGTGAGGCGTGGATTTGATCAGGGTGTGCGACTCCTTGGTCAAGATGTTGCCCTTCTCCTCCTCCTCGCCGATGCTCATCAAGCCGACCCTTGGATTTTGAATATGGTAAACATCTTCGGCAAAGATGGAACCTAAGATTGCAAACTGCTGCAGCATCTCAGGTTTGCAGTCGGCGTTGATGCCAACATCGAGCAAAATTCCCACACCGCCGTCCTCTTTAGGAATGATGGACGAGATGGCGGGACGCAAGATACCGTTCACGGGCTTGATGGAAAACATGGATCCCACCATCATGGCACCCGTATTACCGGCGCTGGCGAACGCGTCAATCTTCTTCTCCTTTAGGAGATGAAAACCAACGGTGATGCTTGAGTCGGGTTTTTGTTGGAATGCCTTGGTTGGATTGTCGGCCATGCCGATCACTTCGGTTGTGTTTACAAACTCGAAGCCGGATGGATCCGCCCCATGTTGCGAAAATATGGCACGGATATCCTGTTCGGGACCAATCAATACCAAAGTATGGTCGCTAGCAAGTTCCTTGCGGGCATGAATAGCCCCAAGGGTTGTTTCGAGGGGTGCGTAATCGCCCCCCATCATATCAATGCCGATTCTCATCGAAGGCGACAGGATGTGTTAGGAGAAAAAGACCCGTTATGCGGCGGGTTGCTCCATTACCACCTTGCCCTTGTAGTACATCTTGCCCTCATGCCAGTACGCACGGTGCATCAAATGCGATTCGCCGGTGGTAGGACATACGGCAACAGTAGGTGCAGTGGCCTTGTAATGGGTTCTCCTTTTAGCGCTTCTGGATTTCGAATGTTTGTGCTTTGGATTTGGCATCTTGAATTATTATTTATTCGTTTATATTCTTGTTTTTTGTGTCAATCATCAATTCATTTCTTGAGCTTCTTCAACGCTTCCCATCTGGGATCCTCAATCGGTTCATGATGTTCGGGTTCCTGTTCGAGTTTACGAATCACATCCGGATTACATCCTGAACGGCCTTGTGGGTCATCGGGATGCACCACCCGCATAGGGACCTGCAAGCTGATGTATTCATAGATGTGTTGAGCCACATCCAGGACCAATTCACCATGTGGTATCACGATGATATCGTCCGATTCCTCCCGGGCCTCGTCGCCAAACCGCACCATGAGTGTTTGATGGAAATCCAACGGCATGTTGAAATCATCCAAACAACGGTCGCAGCTCAGAGCGATGAAACCTTTGAAGTGAAACACCAGCGTAAGCACGGATGGGGACTTTTTGAAATCCAAATCCACATGCACCTGAGCATGGTGAACCACTGCGTGTTCGAAGCGTTCAAAGAACGAATCACCGATTTCGTACTCAAACCGATGACTTCCTTCGGCAAGACCAGCAAATGGAATCGAATATGTATTAGGACTATCCGCCATTCGGTACCTCTCCAAACGAAGCAGGCAAAGTCACACATTCAGCTCGGATTATTAAAGCCCTAACTGAAATACGCAGAAGCCTATTTTCAAGCAGCTGAAAATCAGCTTTTTAAGTTGAAGCATTGCTTGACTAGCGAATAACCAATTTCTTGTTATAATAACCTGATTCTGAAGTTATTTGAACATGGTAAAGCCCCGCGGCCAAAGACTGTGTATCGAAAAAGTATCGGTTCTCGCCAAAATGGGTTAAGCCATTGAATACCTGTAGTATAACTCTGCCTTGAGCATCTTTTAAAACAACCTCGAGGGACCTTGGTTGGTGCGGCTCCTCAAGAATCAAGCAGGTAATACCTTTGGATGGGTTTGGAAACAGTTCTAAAACAGAAAGTTCCATTTCATTTATACCCGTTCCAACTAGATTGCCCAAAACATTAAAATCCCAATATCCATCCGGGGCGGGCATGGGTCGAACCTGCTGCTTTCCGGAATTAGCAACGGCCTCAACATAATACATGACTTTTGTTCCTGGCGCCATGGGTGGAATACCAGCCATCCAATAATCAGGATTTGCAGTTTGCATCATGGTTACTGAAACGTATGGTTGCAGGGTGTCGGTTCGATACCAGAGTGTGGCGCTGGCAATCCCCGTACGGTGACGGATCAAGGCCTGCACCGGATAAGCATTCAGTGTATCGTATGTGTCGGTTAATGGTTGGTGGCTGATGAGCAATGGATCGAAGGTTCCGATTTCCTTGGTTATACAATGCAAAGCGCCAAGTGAACCTATACTGGAAAGGGAGTTGATTCCAACCACCTTATAGCCAGGCATGGCCTCACGATAAATGCGCAAAGCCGTTGTATCCGTAGGAACATTATACGTTGGTACGATGATGGTTTTGTTGACAAATGATGAATTCGTGTAAGTGAAGTACCTGCCTCCACTACCCGGATACTGCCCATTGTCAGCAGGCATTGGAATGCGTACCACCTTATACGGTGTTCCATACACTGAGTTGAAGTTGTTGATCACATACAACAGGTTGGCTTCTATCTGCGGACCATCCGCAACTCCAGGAGGATATTGTCCCATCAAAATGGTCTCCTCATCCAGCAGCTTCATGTGCATGTCAATATGATGGATCTGGTCATAGGGCAAAATATTCATCTTGATATACCTGTTGATCCCCATGAAACGATTCATGATGGTATCAATCTGCGCAACGGTTTTGTTGGGATTCTCGTCGACAATCAGGTTGGATGAAAATCCCGTGCCGAAACCATCGGTCATGAAATTCCCACCGGTGTGAATCAGGTCCCAAGGAGCAGTGGTGGTTTGGTAAACCGGTATGCCGATGGTGTTGGAAAGCTGAACGGGCGAAGCATCATCCAATGGACGGGGACGGTTATAAATCCAGTCTACCGTAATCAACGAGTCGACATCGTTAGTGTAGGCGCTCCACAAACCGTAATCGCGACACCAAACGGAGTTGAAGGGGATTTGTAAACAGGTTACATTGACCGTATCCACGCCACCACCCGCCAGATAGTTGATGGTTGACGAGGGATTGCTCGTAAGTATGTACACGCGTGTTTCCTGCTTGGCGCTTCGTACGATCTCGCGAAGCATACTGTTGTAGGAGGTCCAGGAAATAGTCAATCCTTGAAGCTCCTCCCATTCGCCAATGGTACGCACGGGCGATGCCGGAGGGGTG
>JBEAXM010000294.1:0-14867 GCA_041159805.1 Bacteroidota bacterium | reverse complement strand
CCTTGCGTATCAACGGCCACAGCTCTTTGTTGAGGATGCTGTTTGGAACATTCCAATAGGGGCTGAAAACCACATGCTCAATGAAGTCGGAAAACATAACCGTGTGTTTTGATTCTGTTCCAACAATCACTCTCATGGTTTTGATGGGAACCCCTTTTTCGATCACATCCAATGAGAAATCGGGGATGTTGACTCTTACAAATGAACTACTACTGTCTGGAGGCAACCACTTCCATCGTTCTAGATTGATTCGGACCGATTGGATCCGTTTCGAAATGGGAACGTTCAATTGGCTGATAAGCTCGTTATCTACAAGTGCAGTATCGCGCAAACCGAGGTTTTTCCTTGCAGTTCGTACCGCTGACTCAAATTGCGGATCAAACCGAGTGCTGTTCAGGTCACCATCAAAGACACCAAATGCGTTCATCCATTTTTTGATTTGTGCAATCGTTTGTGATGAATCATTTGGTAACAGATTCCTACCGTTGAATGTAATATGATTAAGCCCGCCACCCTTCTCCAACTTAATCAACATGATTAACTTCTCCGAAAGGGCCAGGTATTGCTTGTGAATGGGGCTATTCATTAGAATCGCATCCGGCAATGTGGTTGATTTTAAAATGGAATCGGCATGGAATTTCCTCACCGGTATGTACCATTCCGGTTGTCCTGCAATCAACGATTTTCTTCCTTCTGATAAGTCGGTTAGGAATATCAGGGATTGACAAGTGAACAGGATGTCCGCTTCTACCGGGTCGTGAGATTCAAGTTTGGCGGTATCGGACATCATACAGCCATCGAAAACCTGTTGCATGCCAGGTAAAAATCGGTTTGCGTTGAGTAGATTCACTGATAGGAATCTCCAGAAGAAAGCAGCTGCGAGTCGGGCGTGTTGATTGTATCCACCGTTGTTGATCCAGATGGCTGCACCTTCGTTCCTATGATATGCTTCGTGTACGGAGTTGCGGTAACGGCTTGCGATTTTAAGCTTGGCTAGGGTGTGGTCGATCTGTATGCTGTCGATTAACGGAAGGGCTGTTGCCGAGGAATGAATTTCATTTTTGAAGTTATGCGCATCGTTGTCACGTATACATGAGCCCAACAGCAGCATGAAAACACCGAATATTAAAACTTGAAGATGCTTGGCCATGGGAATCTTAGCGGCCGAAACCACCTTTGATGCCTATTACGAATCCGGTATTGGTAACACCTTTTTCATCCAGGCTTAAAACGAAGTCGGCACGAAACACACCAAGCTTTTCCAATCCGAAAGAAAGCTCAAGGTGGTCATCCATTCCTTCAACAGTTAAAAATCGGGCTCCTGCGATCTCTGTTAATTTCAATTTTCTGATTAACGGGATCTTATTAAGAATGAGTCCTCCGAAGTTGTGTTCAGCATATGCGGCCAAAAAGGGAGCATCGGTGCTATAGGCGTAATAATCCAGCAAGTCGAAGCGTTCACGAACAAAATCGGAAAGGATGGTGCGGTTTCCATTGAAGTGCGCAAGGTCCATGAAGCCGGTCTGGTTTGCATACAGGAATCTTCCGTGAACAACTGAGTAATTGAATGTGCCCGCCATGCCAAACGACATCTGGTCTTCGATGGAAAGTCGCAGAAACCCGAAATCCGGATCCAACAAACCACCATGCGGTACGGCGGATGAATACTGCACGGATACGGTGGGATATTTATTATCGACGATGTATTTCAAATCTGGACGGTCAACATATTCCTGCTTGAAGCGGAATCGGACACCGGCCCTCCACAGCACCATGGTGCTGGTTGGAAACGCTGGATCAATGAATCCTTCGAAGGGAGGGTTGTTCAATGTGAAATCGGTTGAACGGCTCCAGCTGTAAAAAGAAAGGTTTTTCACCGCCGACCGGTTTGCATACTCCAATCCTACATTGAAACGGATTCCATTTATCGGCTCCAAACGCATGCTTGCTTTCAGAAACTGTTTCTTGTAAAGCTTCATGAAATTCCTTCCATCAAACAGAGTGTAGCTGGTATTGATGATCGGAGATATGGGTGCGCTTCCATTGAATTGGACGAGGTCGCTCCCGGCCTCCGCTGACCATACTCCAAATAAGCGTGGATTGAATACATTTCGGTAAGCGGCAGTTATATTCCATTTTTCATCTGCAAATCCATATCGAACCTTGAATGCCATCTCCGTGTCCCGGTTGTTGTCGGGGCGCTTGGATACATCCAATCCTAGGCCGATGTTCAAACCTTGAACCGTGTTGTATTGGATGTTGTCTAGGATTCCTGGGATGGTGTAGGTGGTTTTGCGGAAGCGGTCAAGGTACGTGTATCCGGTGAAAATTTTTCCGATTTTGAATTTGTTGGAAGTCCTGTCCAATGAATCTAAAAACGGTTTTGACTCCTTTATTTCCCTCAAGCTGTCCCTGACCATATAATCACGTTGCTCTTCCTGGGTCAGTGGTATGGGTCGGGTGCGCTCCCAATAAGTGGTGTCTTTTTCATTTGCACCCTTTTCCACTTTCAACACATCACCTTTGAAGTGACGATTCCCAAACGGCTTATTGATTTCATATTGTGAGAAAACGGACACAAAGCTTCCGTTTCCTACAAAGCCAAACGCTCCAAATGCAAAAACATAACTTACTGTACCGGGCATCCACACCTTGCCATCGGTATCAGTGGGAATGTAAATCTGGTTGATTCGTATTGAATCAACGAACTGTATTTGTGCGTCTTTTCGGAGCAGTAGATCGAAACTGTGAACCCTCCAGGTGCCATCCTGGATGTAAACATATCCGGAAAAGACGGGATCTGATTTTCTTTTTGGAATCACCTCGATACGGTTCACCCAGATACCATCCTCGACATATGAACCATCGAGGCGAAAATCATAATAGGTCATGGCGCTCACCGAGATGGGGGAAATGAAGCCACGAGGGCTGAGGTTCGCTATTTTGATGATGTTCTCATAAACATCAATAGGCATTTCAGATGCCTGATTGAACGAGAATGAACGGTTGTTGCCACTGACTTTGGATGACAACATGGTTTCCTTGGTTTTATCGGGCCTTTCATATTCTACTAGTGCAACGGATTCTGATAGATAAACAATCCCTGTTGCAGTATCTATGAATGCATCCAATTGGATGTCTTGACCGAAAAGCTTCTTTGGGTATTTGGTTAATCGTTGAATCCCTTTAACATAGGCCATACATGAAAAGGACTTCGCAGGGTTCCCATTTCTCTTCTTGTTTGCAATGGCTTTTCGAATGATGTTGTAGGCGGGATCCTCGGAGTCGGCCTTGATTTGGATTTCACTCAGCGAATACGATTCAAGATCCAATGAAACGTTGATTACTGTAGGTGTATTTCCATTTTCAATGGCGACAGTTTTCGTTTTGTAACCGATGTATCGGAAAACAAGTTCTTTCTCTGTGTCACCCACCTCCAAACGATAGTAGCCATCGGCATTGGAAGTAGTACCTTTTGTTGTTCCGTTTATGTAAACAGTTGCGAACGGGAGAGTGGTTCCATCGGTGCCCATCACCTTTCCTGTGATGACCTTTTGACCATTGGCCAAGCAAGGAAATAATGTTATAAGAAAAAGGATAAGGATGCGCATGACAAGGATTCAGAACACAAATGTAATTCGGTTGAGCGGACACAAACAAAAAAGCCGCCATAAAATGGCGGCTCAGATATTTGGCTTCTGGAAATTACTTTCCAGCCGGTTGTTTTTTACGGTAGTCCTCTTTTTCCTTGGTGATGCGATCGAATTCGTCGCGAACCATGCCACGCATGCGCATCTCCACGGTGGAGCCGTCGGCATTTGTTTTCACAATGGTTCCATCGATGTAGTTCCCTTGCACGTTGCATTGGTAGAGGTATTGAGACCCATCTTCACCTAAAAGAGTGGTTTCAACAACCATTACATCACCTTGGGATCTCTCGGTGACTTTTGATTTACGTTGAGTGTTGTACGAAGCGAGACGCTCAGAAACAACCGTGTTGTCAGCGAATTGGATGTTGTCATGAATCTCTTCGCCACTTCCGTCGGCGTTTTTCATCATGTACCAATATTTTTTGCCATTCAATGAACTGTTGGACTGTGCAGAAACGTTGCCGGCAATGAACAATGAGATGCAGAGCAAACCTAGTCTGATGTAATTCATAGTGTTAAGTATTAATTAATTCCAAACATAAAGGTAATAAATCAACTACTAGAAATCAAACCCAAAATCAAATTAGCCACAAGTATTTGATAAGCAATTATTTAGGCCGTTTGTACATTCAGGTTTGAATGGGCGAAAGCATGGACCGCGGCCACGATTGCCTTGGCGTCAAATCCACACTCGTCATATAGCTCCTTTTGTTCGCCATGTTCAATGAAGCGATCGGGTATACCCAGGCGATTGATTTTAGCATGGTATCCATGATCGATCATAAACTCTGCCACGGCACTTCCAAAACCACCTTGCAGGGCATGGTCTTCCACGGTGATGATTTTTGAGAAGTGTTTGAATACATCATGTAACATCTCCTCGTCGAGCGGCTTAACAAAGCGCATGTCATAATGCGCAGGGCTGAAGCCCTCTTTCTCCAATAGCTTGCATGCCTCAACTGCGAAATTTCCAGGATGACCGATGGTGAGTATTGCAACATCCTCACCGTCGCGAACTTTTCTTCCTTTTCCAACGGGGATTTTTTGAAGCGGGGTGCGCCATTCCTCCATCACCCCGTTTCCTCTTGGATAACGTATGGAGAAAGGTCCGTTGTGCATGGATGCCGTAAACATCAGGTTTCGCAACTCCTCTTCATTCATGGGTGACGAAACCACCATGTTCGGTATGCAACGGAAGAAAGCGAAGTCGAATGTTCCATGGTGTGTTGGTCCATCGGCCCCAGCCAAACCTCCGCGATCCAAACAGAAAACAACGGGGAGGTTTTGAAGAGCCACGTCGTGCACCACTTGATCATATGCGCGTTGCATGAAGGACGAGTAGATGTTGCAGAAAGGAACCAGTCCACGGGTGGCCATTCCTGCAGAGAACGTGACTGCATGTTGCTCGGCGATACCTACGTCAAAGGAACGCTCCGGAAATGCTTTCATCATGATGTTCATCGAGGAGCCGGAAGGCATGGCAGGTGTTACACCAACTATTTTTTCGTTGGATTGGGCAAGCTCAACCAATGTGTGTCCGAATACATCCTGGTACTTGGGGGGCTGTGGCTTTTCGATAACGGGCTTGAAAATTTCTCCCGTCACCTTATCGAACAATCCAGGGGCATGCCACTTGGTTTGATCCTTTTCGGCCAACTCGTATCCCTTCCCTTTCACTGTGACACAGTGCAGGATTTTCGGACCCGGAATGTCCCTCAGATCGTTCATCACTTTCACCAAGTGGTTCACATCATGACCATCAATAGGACCGAAGTAGCGGAAACGCAACGATTCAAACAGGTTACTATGTTTCAAAACCGCTGATTTCACAGCGTTCTCCACCTTCTGTGCAATTGCTTGTGCATTGGGACCGAACTTGGAGATTTTTCCAAGGATGTTCCAGATCTCATCCTTCACCTTGTTATAGGTGTGGGATGTGGTTACATCCGTGAGATATTCCTTTAAGGCGCCCACATTCGGGTCGATGCTCATGCAGTTATCGTTCAGGACAACCAAAAGGTTGGAGTCCTCAACACCACCATGGTTCAACCCCTCAAACGCCAGCCCCGCAGTCATGGCACCATCACCAATAACGGCAACGTGTTGACGTTCACGATCCCCTTGGATTCGGGAAGCGACTGCCATACCCAATGCTGCCGAAATAGATGTGGATGAATGTCCAACACCAAATGTATCGTATTCGCTTTCAGATCTTTTTGGGAAACCCGAAATCCCTTTGTATATCCGATTTGTATGAAAAACCTTTCTGCGACCGGTAAGGATTTTGTGTCCGTAAGCTTGATGACCCACGTCCCAGACAAGCTGATCGTATGGCGTATTGAATGCGTAATGAATGGCAACGGTCAATTCAACCACCCCTAAGCTGGCACCAAAATGGCCGCCATTAACAGACACAATATCAATGATATACTGTCTTAGTTCGTCGCAAACTTGCTTGAGCTGATCGGGTTTGAGCAGGCGCAAATCAACCGGCTCATTTATTTCGCTCAACAAGGGACCTGCTTTGATTTCCATTTTCGGACTGGGGGGCATGTAACGCAAAGTTAAGATTTTTAAGGGGTTAAACGTTTAAGTTTAGACACAATGAAACTAAACAAGCAGGAAACGCATTCTGTTTCGTTTTATGCGGCCAGTCATCAATTAATATGAGAAACAAGCTGTTCATAATTGGTGGCCGGTTTGGTTCCATTGGCTTTAATCATTCTACCTTTGTCGGGAATTAAATTTCCTTTGCAATGAAATTCGCCACCAGAGCGATCCACGCCGGCCAGGAGCCAGATCCATCAACAGGGGCCATTATGACCCCCATTTATCAGACTTCAACCTATGTTCAAGAGTCACCAGGCAAGCACAAGGGATACGCTTATGCCCGCGGTAAGAATCCAACCCGGGTAGCACTTGAAAAGTGCATCGCTTCATTGGAAGGGGCCAAGCATGCGTTGTGTTTTTCTTCCGGACAAGGAGCTGAGGACACCATCATGAAACTGCTCCGTCCAGGCGATGAGGTAATTGCCACTGATGATTTGTATGGTGGATCGTATCGAATGTTCACCAAGGTTTTCGCCCATTACGGAATCGTCTTCCACTTTGTGAACATGCACGACGCACAGGGTATCCGCAAGCATGTAAACAGCAAAACGAAAATGCTTTGGGTGGAAACGCCTACGAATCCGCTGATGAAGATCATCGACATCCGCGCATGCGCCTCCATTGCGAAGGAACATGGACTGACCCTTGTTGTTGATAATACGTTTGCCTCCCCATATCTTCAAAATCCATTGGAATTGGGCGCCACCTTGGTTATGCATTCCGCCACAAAATACCTAGGAGGTCACTCGGATGTGGTGATGGGTGCCGTTTGCACGAATGATGATAGGATATATGAGGAGTTGGCATTCATCACCAACTCATGCGGTCCGGTTCCAGGCCCGATGGATAGCTTCCTGGTGCTGCGTGGCCTGAAAACACTGCATGTCCGCATGCAGGCACATTGCAAGAATGGTAAGGAGATTGCACATTTTCTGCGCCAACATCCACGCATCGCCAAGGTACATTGGCCCGGCTTCGAAGACCATCCGAACCACGACATCGCAAAATCGCAAATGCGTGACTTCGGAGGAATGATTTCATTCACAATGAAAGGTGATTCCATGGAGGAGGCCTTCCGCATGGCATCATCCACGAAAGTATTCTCTTTGGCAGAATCATTGGGTGGTGTTGAGTCGCTTATCGGACATCCGGCAAGCATGACTCATGCCAGTATTCCCAAGTCAGAGCGCGAAAAATCCGGTGTTTCCGATTCCCTAATACGACTCAGTGTTGGAATCGAAGATGTGGAGGACCTGGTAGAGGACTTGAGACAGGCATTAGAGAAGTAACAAGTGATAGGTGACTGGTGACTGGTGACTGGTGACTGGTGACCAGTGACCAGTAATCAGTGACCAGTTACCAGTAATACAATGATTCATCAGATCCATCGTAA
Organism: Bacteroidota bacterium; assembly: GCA_041159805.1. Taxonomy (GTDB): domain Bacteria; phylum Bacteroidota; class Bacteroidia; order AKYH767-A; family OLB10; genus JALRAP01. The sequence goes on along the minus strand of JBEAXM010000294.1, from coordinate 7,214 downwards.
ATCGTCCCTTGAAGTAGGGCTTCGCACACTTCGGGGTTAAATCGTAAAGTGCACATCATAAATCATAAATAAAAATGTCTCAATACAAATTCGCTGTAATCGGTCTCGGGCAGTTCGGAAACGCCATCGCACGCACCTTGTCGCTCAGAGGCGCCGAGGTGCTTGCAATTGACAGCATCGAGGAACATATCGAAGACATCAAGGAGGATGTATCCTATGCTGTGTGCATGGACGCAACAGACATCAAGTTGCTTCGTTCACACAATGTGCATGAAATGGATGCCGTGGTGGTGGCCATAGGCGAGGATTTTGAAGCGCTTATGCTTTGTGTGGTGCAACTGCTGGAGTTGAAAGTAAAGCGCATCATGGCTCGGGCAAACGGAAAGCACCAGCGCATGATTCTGGAGAAAGTTGGAGTCACCGAAATCCTTTCGCCGGAGAATGACGTAGGCCTTGCTGTTGCGGAGCGACTATTGAATCCGAATATCTTGACATCCTTGTTGCTGCCCGACAACTATGAGATTGTGGAGGTGAAGACGCCGCGCACCATTGCGAATCGAACCTTGGGGGATATCAACCTTCGAAGCAAGTACAACTTGAACCTTATCACGCTCAAGCGTGAAACCGAAGTGATCAAGGATGGTGAAGTGGTAAAGGAGTGTCACATTTTAGGTGTACCCAACTCCGAAACGGTGCTGATAGAATCGGATACCATCATCGTTTTCGGACTGGTTCGCGACATCGAGCGTTTCATCGAAATCAACAAGTAAGCGTTTACGCGCGCACCACATGCTCGCGGGGGATGATTTTCAGTCCTTTCATGCGCCTGTAAACATTGGCGAGCGCCTCCACATCCTTTTCACAATAACGCATGATGCGTTCAAGGTCCTTTTCAATCCAATACACCGACCACACCTGACTGCCATCGATATCGTCTTTTGGGCTGGGGACACCCAAAACATGCGTTAACAAATTAAGTGGGGTGTAACTTTTGAAATCGCCAAACTTCCACATCTCCATTGTGTCCAGGAAATTCACTTCCCAGGGTTTTTTACCGGCGGTGTCAAGTATGCCGGGCAATGGGACTCCATTTATCACCATGCGTCTGGCTAGGAAGGGGAAGTCGAACTCCTTACCATTGTGCGCACAGAGTCTGCTATCAGTGGATGAGAAACGGTTGCGTAGCAAATCCCCAAATTCAGATAACAAAGCCTGCTCATCATGGCCGTAGAAAGACTTGATGCGCAATGTTTCAATGTCATTCACCTTGTGCACAAAACCCGTCGAGATGCAAATGATTTGTCCGAACTCCGCATAAATCCCGGCTCGCTTGTATAAGTCTTCGACCGACTCCTCCGGTTCATGTTTCAGGTTGGCTGCTTTGCGTGCCCATAGCTTTTTCACTTCCTCCGGACAAGTGTCAAATGAAGGGTGTTGGGGAATGGTTTCGATATCGAGGAAAAGTATGGACACGATTTAAAGGATTTAAGATGATTATAACAAAATTAGTCAACTTGCAGGAATATGTTTAGCAAGTTCATTTTTGGAACTTCAAATGAAGTAACTGGAATAATGCCAATCCCATGTTTATAACAAGCGAAAAATAAATGTGGGGAGCTTCGCTACCCGCCCCACGGCGAAAATACTTGTACGGGAATTCGGTTGCAAATTTCTGGTTGATCTTAAACGTTTAATTTAATGTCAAGGACATTATAAGCGAAAAATAAATGTGGGGAGCTTCGCTCCCCGCCCCACGGCGAAAATAGTTGTACAGGAATTCGGTTGCAAATTTCCGGTTGAACTTAAACGTTTAATTTAATGTCAACGATGAGATCAGCTCTTAAGTCATTCGTCATGTGATGATGAAAAGTGGGTAACACGGATTTAACAGATGAAACGGATTTTCACGGATCACAGTTTAAAATGTTTAAACGCTTAGTAGGAGGAAAAAACGGAACACGGATTTAACGGATGTAAGGAATCATCACGTATTTATTTTGATTCCTCATGCCTTTGCGCAGATGCCAAGGCATTATCCTGCATTAATCAAAGCAGCTTCGTTTCCTCAAAGGCATCGTGCAAATATGTAGTGAGTTCCTTGGAAACCGACTCCATCACTTCCTTGTTGTTGCGCTTGGAGGCATGTTCCAGTTTTTTCGTTAATGCCATTCCTTGCATCAGTCGTAATCCTCCCAATGAACTGGCCATGTTATGTGCCAATGCCTCCATGCTGATATTGTCGCCTGCCTGCAGGTAGGTCTCAATTTTGCTGATGTCGTTCGGAATGCGGTCACGTAACGCGTTTAACAATAACTCCATCGTATCCTTGCCATAGTGCGATTCCCAATGACGGAAAATGGCAACGACATTGTCTTTTTCAACAAAATCGGAAAGAGTGGATTCCGCAGATGAGGATTTTGATTTTAAAAGATTTCTGCGGACGAATGCATTGATCAAGTCAAGTTCCGAGTAGGGCTTGGTGATGTAATCATTCATGCCCGCTTCCAAACAACGAGTCCTCTCTGATTCAAGCGCGTGGGCCGAACATCCGATGATCGGAAGATCCAACTGCAACTCGTTGCGGATGCGCTCTGTGGTTTGCAGTCCATCCATCACGGGCATTTGGATGTCCATTAACACCACATCAAATGTGTTTTTAACCAAGGCATCCAATCCAATCAACCCGTTCCCCGCAATTTCAACACTTGCCCCGTTTCGTTCCAAATAGGTCTTGGCCAAAATCTGGTTATGCTCATTATCCTCTACAAGCAACACCTTGATCCCTTTCAAAGAATCGCCGTTTGACTTGTGTATGTTATTGGAATCGGATTCAGAAGGCGATTCGGCAGAGATTGGATACGACAATTCAAATGCGAATTCAGACCCTTTTCCTGGCATGCTTTCCACATGGAGCTCTCCACGATGCAAATCAATCAATGACTTTACTATGTTCAACCCCAATCCGGTTCCACCATACATGCGCGTGGTGTAATCCTCGGCTTGTGTAAACCGTTCAAAAATCATATTAAGCTTTGCAGGATCTATGCCGATGCCTGAGTCGCGTACGCTGAACCGTACATTAACCACTCCGTTTTGTCTGGCTGTTTCTGTTGCCTTGATTTCGATGCTGCCTTGGGCTGTGAATTTCACTGCGTTTGAAACCAGATTGATCAAAATCTGTGACAAGCGTGTTTCGTCTCCGACAACATATTGTGGGATTTCACTATCGAAGCTAAGCATCAATTTCAAATTCTTTGCTTTTGCCCTTGCCAAGTGCATTTGAACCACCTGCTTAACCAACGATTCAATGCTGAATGGACGCATTTCAAGTTCCAGCTTGCCACTTTCCAATTTGGATAGGTCTAGGATATCGTTGATGATTACGCTGAGGTTTTTTAATGCATTCCCAATGATATCCACATGGCCCTGTTGCTCGCGGTCGAGATTGGTTTTCCGCAACAAGTCGTTGAAACCAATGATTGCATTCAATGGGGTTCGAATTTCATGACTCATATTGGCCAAGAAGGTGTCTTTTGCCTTGGCCTTCTCCATTTCTATTTTCGATTGTATTAACCGTTCTTCCACCTCTTTCTTTTGTGTAATGTCGGTAGCGGTTCCATATATCAGTCCGTCCTCCCGATTCATCGAGCCTTTCCAGGAAAGTTGAAGATATGAGCCGTCTTTCTTCCGATAACGGTTTTCGAAGTCAATGCTGGTGCCTCCAGCTGCCAGTTTTTCCATTTGCTGGGCAGTGGATGCTCGATCATCAGGATGTATTAAATCCATGAACGAGGAGCTGAGCAACTCTTCCTCTGTCATGCCAAGAGCCGCTGGGAAAGACTCGCTGACCTTGATCAGCTTGCCTTCTGTATTGGCTATGCACAACAAGTCAACCGCCAAACGGAAAAAGTTGGATAATTCACGCTCCTGCTCTTTGAGTTTAGTGATGTCGTTGCGGATGGCTACGAATTGGTAGGGCTTTTTGTTTTCATCTAAAAATGGCACTATCGTTGCGTCCACCCAATAAATACTGCCATCCTTAGCCCTATTGCGAATCTCTCCCCTCCAGGTCTTGCCTCCCAGTATCGTGTTCCAGAGGTTACGGAAAAACCCTTTGTCATGATATCCTGAATTGATGATGACATGGTTTTTGCCTAACAATTCAGATGGGCTGAACTTTGCCAACTCACAAAACTTCTCGTTTACATAGGTGATGTTTCCCTGAACGTCGGTAACGGAAACGATAGCATGATTGTCTATGGCTTTTTTATAAAAATCCAAGGTGCCTGAGAAGAATTGCTTCGCCTCATTGGATTTTACAGCTGAAATAAATGCAGCTGTAAGGGAAATCATCGGCTCCAAAAATTTCAAGTCCTCCTCCGAATATCCCCCAGGTTTATTGGCAATACCCATCATGCCAATCATCACGTTGCTTTTATCCTTGATGGGGATACCTAGGTAATGGTTGAGTGCAGGATGACCCTTTGGCAATCCGCCACGGTGTGGGTCGTTCGCCGGGTCATTGGAGATAACCACTTCGCCCGTACGCATTGTGTACCCGAACAAGGTGTTCAGGTTAGTGAATTCCATTCCTTGCGCTTCGTATTTATTGTACAGGGCTTTTGTTTCGTCGTTCCAGGAAATATCGGTGATGGCGTATGTTTTCAACACAGGAGCGCCCTCGCGTATGAAAATCTCACCAATAAAACCGTATTCGCTTTTGGTTACCGAAAGAACATTCTCCAACATCTTTTTGAAGAGCGACCGCTTGTTGCTATTGGGATCGATGAACTCACGATTGATCTCGTTCAACGCTTGTAACAAATCCTGGGATTGGGACTCTAGGAACATATGGTCCTTTTTGGAATTTTTTATCATTCTCGGAAAGTTTATTGAATCACATTGGATACAACGAACATAGCTTTAATAACTTGAATCACCAAACTTTTATTCGAATTAAATGACTGATAGTCAGCACAAACCTTCCCGATAGCTCAAAAGTAAAGTCGAAACCCAAGTTTTAGACTGATATTCCTCATATTGCCAGTCCAATAGTATCTCAATTTTGTAGATATGGAACCAAACACAACGGACCCCTATTTAGCTGATCAGCTATTTCAACGGGTCGAGCAAGCCGCCATCCGAAAAGCCCATTTGTCTACGCTTTCGCTCCTCATGCTTGGAATTTTGGCAGGAGCTTTTATAGGTTTTGGTGCCATGGCCAATACCTTTATTTTGTCTGATCCAATGGCTAGCATGGCTACAACACGCGTTGTTGGAGGTCTTGTTTTTTCCATCGGACTCATCATGGTGGTGGTGGCTGGAGCCGAGTTGTTCACCGGCAACAATTTGCTTGTGATGGCATTTGTGGATCAGAAAATTTCCTTGACGGAGCTCCTGCGGAACTGGATGATTGTTTTGATTGGAAATGCAATCGGCGCCTTTTTATTAGCAATGCTGGTCAGCCAATCAGGTCACCTGGAACTGCTGGGAGGCAAGGTGGCTAGGCAATATTTGGCTGTCGCCGATGCAAAATGCGCTTTACCAATCTTTGAAGCTTTCATAAGCGGCATCCTTTGCAACATGCTAGTATGTTTTGCCGTGTGGATGTCGTTTGCATGCAGGAGCGTTACCGACAAAATACTTTCAGTTATTTTTCCAGTAACGGTTTTCGTAGCCGCTGGCTTTGAGCACGTGGTTGCCAACCTCTATTTGTTTCCTGTGGCCATAATGGCCATGGATGATTCATCAACCTACATCCATCTCAATGCCTCAGGCGTGATAAGCAACCTGATTCCGGTACTTCTGGGAAATATTGTAGGCGGGGGACTATTTGTCGGGTTGGTATACTATGTGGTTTATGGAGGGGTTGGAAATAGTAAACCTCAGTAGGCATTTCCAAATTTTTCATGACAAAATTCAAAGCAAGAAAGAACACGGATAAAGCAGATTTAACGGATTGACACTGATTGAAACCATGTACATCTGTCAGCTCCGTTTCATCCGTGTGCTTTTTTGCTTTTTGATTATCTCACTACTGAAATCCTCTGGTCAGAGACCTCCCCGCCAGCAACAACGCGGACATTGTAAATACCGGTTGGCAGGTTGTCGACTGAAACGGCTTGGGTGAACAATCCCGATTGCTGATCCAACGTGATCTGCTTAACCAAAACGCCTCTCATATCAGTGATCATGATCAAATCATCTTTCGTTGGTTTCTCAACATACAAGGTGAGTTGAATCAAATCCGAAGCGGGATTGGGATATGCACTCAATAAAATGGAAGATGTGCTTTCATTAATACCCGTTGATGAAATGAACTCCTTGTAAAACTCAAAGGTTCCCGAAGAGGCACCAGAGAAATAGGTGAACACCAGTTTCCACAATCCTCCAGAACGGCCATATACATAATAAACGGTTGAATCCTCAATCATCCATTGGTTGCTGTTCAAATCGAATGTTTTCCACGTATAACCGATGTTGTTGCTGTAATTGTTGAAGTTCAATCCCCATGGTGTAACGGTGTTAACGTCTACGGGATAGGCCTTGGCTGTAAACACACTGTCGTTTGCCAATACACCGGTCACCTTGTATGTCAAAGGCATCGATGACATGTACTGCGAGAATAAAAGATCCCAGGTGTATTTGTTTGGTTCCAGATCGAGCGATGAATTGGTTGCGAAGGAATAGTAGCCGAAGTTCTTTCCTTGGAAATCCTGTTTGTTGATGTTGACACTGGTTTCACTTGATCCATCCAGATTCGCATGCACAAATGTGTAAACCCCGTTTTGCAGGACCTGTATCCAGATTTTCTTCCAGGTATTGTTCGGGAGCTTGATGAAGTACAGGGAGTCGCCTGTTACCGCATGTGTCACGAAGTCATAAGTACCCCATCCTAGGTCAAAAATATTGTTGGTGTCTCGCGTGATATTGAAGGCCCCGGCCCACAAACTCGTATCGCGATTGAATAACTCGTTTGCGGAGGTGAGTTGACCTGTGGTGTCAAGCGGGATGATATTCGACCAATCGTTTACCGAGAACCCCGACTTGAACAAACGCACGTTGTTTTTGCCATTGATCTGGATGGTGGCCTGGAACCCCGCGATTTGAAATGCCAAGTCCCAATCGGTATTGCTGATGTTGTTCACCTCGCCATTTTGCATGCTGTAAAACGCACGGTTGGTGTATCCGGGGTTGATCTGCACAACGTCAAA
>JBEAXM010000213.1:0-4909 GCA_041159805.1 Bacteroidota bacterium | reverse complement strand
ATCCAGGCCCATTTTATCGAAATGCAAAAAGTGACGAGTCCAATCCGCTTTTGTATCGAATGGAATGGTCACCCGCTTGATGGGGAATTTCCCATTCACCTTAGGACAACCTGGATTGACGATGAAATCATTTCCCGGCTTCAATTTCACATGATCCAGCTGCACACTGACCTTGCCAGGAAATGTATTCACCGGAAAGGCGAACTCCTGGAAATAGTTTCCATTAACAGAAAGCGCACCCGCTTTTTCAAATTCCTTTTGTATAAGGGCAGCCGCCTTGTTATCGCCGTTCCTAAAATATCCTCTTCCATGGAGGTTGGGAGCGCATAGTTTCTCGATGAGCTGTTTATGATACTGCGCCGTTGCCAATACCGGCATGCACAACACCCAAACGGATAAAAAGAAAAACCTTGGCCTAGCCATAATGAAATGCAATACCCTTGGCTCCTGGATCAATAACGGCGCTCAACAAGATTATGCAACTTGAGATAGGATTCATCTGTTGTATCCCAACCATATTTCGATGCCAATGTCTGTTCCAAATACGAGATTGCAGCAAGCTCATCTGTTGCGGTGTTCAAAACCTCAATTGCATCGTTGTAGGCGTTGATATCACCATGGAACAATTCGTTAATCAAAGCAAATTTCTCGTTGATGCCTATGGCCTTTTTCAGGTCTGTGACCGGATTAGATTTCAGCTTGGTGGCTATACTGTCATCCGTCTGGGTTGAAGCCAGGCGATCGTTGAGAGTGGGTGTGCTTTGGAAGGTATCGGCCAAGGTATGTGGCTCTTCGTCAAACAACGTAGCAGACTTTGCTGATGGCTTTGGGGTATCCTTTGCAATTGCTGCCTGTGGCATCACCTCCTCTCGGGTTATTTCACTTGGGGGAGCGGGCACGGGTGTTTCAATGACAGCGAGTAACTCTTCCGGCTGCACAGACACAACTGGGGGATTTTCGAATGCCTCTACGATGGATGGCTCCTCCTTTATAAAACTCATATCCTGTACCGATGGTGTCTGAACGGCTTCCTCCAATGGTGCTGGCTCATGGTTAATGAAACTCATCACCACTGGCGGAGGGGGCGTCTCCACGGCTTCAGCAGCCATGTTATTGTTGCGTTTCTCCAGTTGTTTCAACACCTCGTAGAGCTTGCGGACATTCTCCATAAGGATATCCAGCTCAATTTTGGGGATTTGAGTCTCATAGCTCATGATGGTATCGTTTTGCTCACGAATCATCTCCATCAAGTGTATGGCTTGTTCGTTCAACAGGGTCTTTTTCATGACACCAATTTCGTAAAAAAACGTGATTTGAGACCGATTCTTGTCAAAGGTTGATGAATTTGTCAACACTATGTCAAAAACTCCCGACTACCACTCTTTAGATGAACTAAATCCGCTTGGGCAAGGTTAGGTTAACAATACTTTCGCGCCGTGATTTTAAGAATTGCCTACATATTCACCATCCTGCTGATTACCACGGATTCGAAGGCGCAAATGATAGCCATCTTGGACGATAAGGGAGCGCCTGTCCAGCAGGCCGTTGTGATGATTGAAGGTGGGGCCCCACAGCTGACCGACCAAAGGGGATTGGTTCAGATCATTAACAACAACCAGCAGGTTAAAATGTATGTCAGCCATGTTGCCTTTGAACCATGGACCGGTAGTCTGTCCGACCTGAAAGAGAACATCATCCGGTTGCACTCCAAACGGGTTTTGATTCCGGAAATCAACATCACCTCCGACAACACCGCCAAGCTAGTTAGCGAAAGCATATACCCTGTTCATGTGATCAACAAGCAGGAGATCCAAGCCTCGGCAACCTCCCATTTGGACGAAATACTTCAAATGCAACCGGGAGCATCCATAAGCCGCGACATGGTGATGGGAGCCGGAATTTCACTGAATGGTATGGGTGGGCAAAATGTCAAAGTCCTTCTGGACGGTGTTCCGGTTATCGGGCGTTTGGACGGAAAAATTGACGCGAGTCAGTTACCCTTGGCCAACATAGAGCGGATTGAAATCGTGAATGGTCCCATGTCATCGAGTTACGGCTCCGATGCCGCGGGAGGCGTGATCAACCTGGTATCCGAAAAGAATGCCGCCGATGCCTCATCAGTAGACGCATCCATGCTTTATGAGTCCATTGGAACATACGATTTTAGAGCAGGGATTGGATTAAAAGGAAACTCGTCGGTGGTAAAAGCAAATCTCGGCAGGTATTTTTTTGATGGATGGTCATCTGAATCCGAAACACGAGATCAGCTTTGGAACCCAAAAGAACAATACAACGGTTCGTTATCGTATCGCTACGCGAAATCGAATTATGTTTGGTCATATAGCGGATTTCTCAGCAATGAAAAACTATCCGACAAAGGGATGCCGCGCGTTTCCCCTTACGAGGCCTATGCGTTCGACCAGATTTACAGGACAACCCGGATTACCAATCAATTTTTGGGCGAGGCATGGTTCAAAAACAACGGCCGCTTCAAAGGGTCACTGGCACATTCGTATTGGCGCCGAGAGAGGAACACCTATCGTAAAGACCTGGTTACGCTAGACCAATCAGCAGTTGAAGGGCTTGAACAGCAAGATACCAACTTCGTAAATGCACTACACAGCCGTATCACCTATCAGCTTCCATTTGCCAAAAACAACAGTTCCATTCAGATTGGTACGGAACTGCAGCACGAATTTGCCGAAGGAAAACGGATCCAAGAAGGCAAGGCCGAGGTGGGTGAGTATGCTGTATTTGCAAGTTTGGAATTCCAACCATACAAGGCCCTTCAAATAAAACCATCGCTACGCTATGGATACCGTACCGATTTTGAAATGCCCTTAATACCATCATTGGCCATCAAGTATGACGTGAATAAATCGATTGCCGTTCGAGCAGGTTATGGCAGGGGATTCAGGGCCCCTTCCATCAAAGAGCGCTACCTGTATTTTGTAGATGTGAACCACAATGTGCGAGGCAATGAAGCCCTGCAACCGGAAATATCGGACAACATTTATGGCGGAGTGGATTTCATCCTTTCGAACCGCTCTGAAACCAAATTATCCGCAGGGTTAAATGGTTTTTCGAACAGTATTGAACAGGAAATTGTTTTGGCGCAACCCGATGCCACTTCAAATCTGTACACCTATGTGAACATCGGCTCCACTAAAGTCCTTGGCAGCGGTGTTTCGCTATCCTTTTCCAAAAAAGGCCTTTCCTCTTCCGTGGGATGGACGCTGTATGGCAAGGAACAATCATTGGATGGGGGATCCTCGGGGATGTCGAACTATTCAGAGGCATTTGCACGGGCATCCTATCACATTAAGAAACACAAGCTGAGCATAGACGCCTGGTTCAAGTACAATGGTTCATCACCGGGATATATACTTAATAGCAACAACACGATCACCACCTACGAAAATCCCTCCTACAGCATGTTTGACATGGCTGTTTCGAAGCGCATACTGATGTTTGCAAAACTACAATTGGGCGTACGCAACCTGTTGAATGTTACTGATGTGAACGCATCGGTTACGGGCTCCGCCCATAATGATGGATCTGGAACCATTGCCGTGGGTACAGGAAGAACCTATTTCCTGAAATTGTCATTTGATTGGTCATTTAAAAACCAGAAGAACAGGAAGAATTAATATGAAATTCCACCTTTCCATATGGCTTCTGGCTTTGCCTTTCCTGGTCTCCTGCGAGAAGGAAGAGCTCCCTTACGTCTTGCCAACGGCGGGTGAGATTGATACGCTTACTGCGAATATGGGCGTGAACTATGACAATCAGGTTTACGTGGATTTCAAAACAGGTTCCCAAAAGTCCGTTCCTTACCGCTCGTATGATCTGTCATTTGAGACAGATGCCAACGGATTCCGGATTTATTTGAATACAGGCAAATTCATGTTTGTTGCCAACTCAGGTGATACCAGCATGACATCTGCAGACTCCACTGGAAAAACGTGGAAAACCGAAACCGAACACCTGTACGATGATTCCACTGCCTTTGGCGATTACCGGGATGCGTTGGGCGTTAGCAAGGGGGAAACCTATATCATTGATAGGGGTCGGGCAGAACACTTCGGTTCGGCGAGGTGGAGGAAAATGAAAATATTGGAGGTGACGGCAACCAACTACAGGATACGGTTTTCAAATTACAACAACACCGGGGTCACGGATTTTGTGATACCCAAAAACACCGAATACTCACTGATGTATTTCAGTTTCGAAAACGGTGGCGGACTGGTGGATGTTGCACCCAAGAAAAACGAGTGGGATGTTGTGTTCACCAAATACACTTACACCTACTACAGCGAGCCTGTTACTTCGCCCTATCGCCACTACCTTGTTACCGGAGCTTTGCTGAACAAATGGTCTGGATGCGTGAACGAGCAATACCGTAAGGACTCAACCGTCAATTATGTTCCCTTCGATAGCTTTGACGCTACGCACCTTCCTGATGTGAGTTTCAACTCCCTTGCCGGCAAAATAGGCTTCAGCTGGAAAGATTATGATTTTTCACTTGGCTTCATCATCATACCCAACCGCTTCTACCTTGTGCGCGACACGGAAGGATTCGTTTACAAAATACGATTCTATGATTTCTATGACAGCCAGGGAAACAAGGGCGCAGCGAAGTTTGAGTACAAAAGAATATGAAATGAATCCTTACAATTGATGCGTAATAATTATAAAAAACCCATTTAAAACCATAATAACATGAAACGATTTCTATTTACGATTTTAACTGCTGCGACCATGATTCCAGCGATGGCGCAACAGGTGTTTGACGTTGTGCAGATCAACCCCGGATACACCAACCGTGCGTTTTACAGCATGCAAAATGGCGAGGTGAACAACATCAGCAATACCGATTGGGACTTGGCATTTCAAATCGCGGGGTTCC
>JBEAXM010000204.1:0-7698 GCA_041159805.1 Bacteroidota bacterium | reverse complement strand
TCTGAGAACAGCATCGGCTTTTTACTTTTAATATTCGGATAAAACAGCGTCAACAACCGGTTGGCTGTTGTTTTGATGCCAGGTATGGCAACTTTCAATTCAGGATTGCCAAGGTCTGCATGACTTCCGGCTGCCACTACGAGGGGACCAACGCCGTTACCCAGTGCGGCTCCTGAATCCATGATAACATAGTTGTTGATGAAGTGAGGGAGGGCGCCGATGCTGACTTTGACCATGTCTAATTCACCGTTAGTGGCCATTTGGTTCAGTTCCTCGATGTCGGCGATGACCAATTCAAAGGAATAGCCCTTCAAGTCGATTTTGCCGTTTACTAACGCATCGAAGATGAAGGTGTCATTCGGACATGATGAAATACCCAATCTGATTTTCATGGCTGTTGAACCGATGTTTGCCTCTTTCGTTTTTTGATGCCGCCCAGGATTTCCTGTTCGCCCAACAGATACCCGAATGGTTTCAATGAATCCACCCGATCACAAACGACTTTCAAAACGCCAGTGATGGGAATGGATAACATCATGCCTAAAAGTCCCCAAGCCAAGGCGCCGACCAGTAGTGCTATGGTTGATGCCAAGGGGTTGACGGATACCGCAGACCCGATGACTTTGGGAGTGATGAAATTGTTGTCTATGAATTGCACCACCACACAAACCCCGAAGGCGCCGACAGCAAACCAGATGGAATCCTTTGTAATGAGTGCGATCATGACAGGTATGATTCCTCCAATGATGACACCCACATAGGGTATCACGTTCAACAGTCCGGCAACAATCCCAAGGAAAATGGCGTGATTGATACCAAGCAGTAGGAATCCGATGCTGTTCAGCACGGACAATATTGCGATATCGATACTGAGCCCTACCAAATACCTATAGGAAACAGTGGATGTGGTTTCCAAAATGGCTATGGCTTTTTCGTGCCTGTTGGGAGGCGTCACCATTTTGATGAAGTTCATGAACTTCTTACGATAGTAAATGAAAAAGAAGGCGTAAATGGGAACCAGTGTGGCTGCAGCAATGAAATTCCCGGTGGCACTGAAGAAATCAGCCGCGAATTGGCCGCTGGAGGATATGGCTGAAAATATTTGTCTCTCCAACCACTGCAGTTGGTCCTGTTTGCTGATGCCGAAACTATTGGTCACCAGCGACTGTAGCGCCATGAACTTCTCATTCAGTTTTTCCCGCATCAAGGGCAGTTCCTCACTGAACGACATGAACTGGTAACTCAAGAACCATAGCAGCAGGGCAATGGTCACCCCGGTTAGAGTGATGGTGATAAGTGCCGACAGCGTTGCTGGCACCTTTCGTTTTTCAAGCCATCTGCAGGCAGGCAACAACAGGAATGCCGTGAAAATGCCTATCACGATGGGTGCCATGATGCTTTTTGCGTACACCATGAATGCGACACCCGCCAAGCATAGTAATACAATGCATGTGGTTCTTATGAGCCGTTCAGTACCCATTTGATAAAAATTTCATTCAAAATTAAGCAATTCGGCGGATGCCCATACTTCTAGTAATCAGTATTTTGTGGACATAAACCACATGTGTTGTGTCATCGGGCATCTCATTCATACTATCAAAATTGAGTAACTTGGCAGCCCTGTAAGCTTATTTGGCCTCGATGAAATTGTTGTTCACCCGTTTGGGTAAAAACGCAAGAGCGACCACGCCTCCCACCACGGGCAGCCATGTGGGTTCGGTTCATGTTTGGACACATTCCATTACCAAGGAGGACGCCTTTCTTCAGTTGTCATCGACAACAATATCCAAGGAGGAATCGGATCGAGCACTCAAATATCATTCCGATCGTGACCGTAACATCTATCTCATTGGTCATGTGTTCATCAGAAAAGTGTTGTCCCACTACACCCAAATAGCGCCTCAGGTTTTGGCCTTGTCGCCTGTTGTGAACACCAAGCCCGTTTTACTTAACGCCCCTTTCCCTTTTCATTTCAATATATCCCATTGCGGAAACTGTATTTTGATAGCTGTGTCATTTGATACGGAGGTTGGTATAGATGTAGAGGAGCTTGTGGAGGATTTTGATATGGATGGGTTCTCGGAAAACAATTATCATCCCAACGAGATTACCGAGATGGTGAAGTTAAAAGGTGATGAGCAAACAGATTACTTTTACACCATCTGGACTCGGAAGGAGGCATGGCTGAAGCTCACGGGTGAGGGTACAAATGACCATCTAAGGGATTATGATTTTTCAGGTTTGGAATCGTCTCCGAAAGGAGTTAAATGGAACCATGACATACATATGATTTCGTGGAGGGAGTCATCCGACTACCTTGCCACCTTGGCTACCAGCCACTCTCTCTCCTGTGTTGAATGGTACGATTCAACGATATTGATTTAAACAACCATAACTTAAATAAACAACTAACGCTTTAAAACATGAGTCAAGGGTCCAAATTCCTAAAGGATGTACATGCCTATTTCGACAAAGCAGCTGCATTCACCCCTCATAGCAAGGGGACGCTTCACCAAATCAAGGTTTGTAATGGTGTGTACAAATTCCACTTCCCTGTAGAGATCAACGGTTCCGTACAGGTTATCGAAGGTATCCGCGCACAGCACAGCCATCATAAATCACCTACCAAAGGTGGTATCCGCTACAGCGAGATGGTTGATGAAAAGGAGGTGGAAGCGCTTGCCACGTTGATGACATTCAAATGTGCCGTGGTAGACGTTCCTTTCGGCGGCGCCAAAGGCGGTATCAAAATCAATCCCTCCAAATTCACAGAGCGCGAGCTTGAGAAAATCACCCGTCGTTACACTACGGAATTAATCAAGCGTAACATGATTGGACCAGGTGTGGATGTACCTGCGCCTGATTATGGCTCCGGTTCGCGTGAAATGGCATGGATAGCCGATACGTATAGCACATTCAAGTACGACGACATTAACGCCTTGGGTTGTGTTACCGGAAAGCCCTTAGGACAAGGTGGAATCCAAGGTCGCACGGAAGCGACCGGTATGGGTTTGTTCTTTGGTGTGCGCGAGGCACTGAACAATGCAGAGGACATGAAGCGGCTAAAGTTGAAGCCAGGTATTGCAGGCAAGCGCATCATCCTTCAAGGATTGGGTAACGTGGGCTTCTTCAGTGGCAAGTTCTGCATGGAGGGGGGAGCACTGATCGTTGGAATCGCTGAGCGCGAGGGAGGAATTTACAATCCCAAGGGATTGGATGTGGAAAAGGTTTTCAAGCATCGCAAGGAAACAGGTAGCATTTTGGATTTCCCCGGGGCTAAAAATGTGAAAAAGTCGGGTGAGCTATTGGAGATGGACTGTGATGTTTTGATTCCTGCAGCGTTGGAGAACCAGATTACGGGTGCCAATGCCAAGCGCATCAAAGCCAAAATCATTGCCGAGGGTGCAAACGGGCCGGTCACCAAAGAGGCGGAAGATATTCTCAACAAGAGGGGTGTCATGGTGATTCCCGACTTGTATTTGAATGCTGGCGGTGTAACGGTTTCTTACTTCGAGTGGTTGAAAAACCTTTCACACGTTCGCTTCGGTCGTATGGAGAAGCGATTCCAGGAAATCCAAACCGCACGTCTGGTGGATGCAGTGGAGAAGGTCACCAGGAAAAAACTGGATAAGACACAGCGAAACCTTATCATACATGGTGCTGATGAGCGTGATTTGGTAAGCTCCGGATTGGAGGAGACCATGATTGCCGCTTACAATGAAATCAGGAACATCAGGATGACCAACAACAAGATGCAGGATTTGAGGACTGCCGCTTTTGTAAGCGGAATCAATAAGCTTGCAGCAAGTTACAACGCGCTCGGTTTCTGGCCGTGATGTCAATCACCATCCCTGCAGGGGCTTCCCCTCCTGCAGCATGGTTTCAGTTTTTCAATTGCTACGGCATCGGCAGGGATTTCATCTGCATCATAACCAACACCCGATATGGCTTTCCGAAGCTGTTCGGGTGTTGTCCGTTTTGAGTTGTAGATCACCCGTGCATTCTGTGTTTTCACGTCAAGTTCAGCAAACCTTACGCCTTTTTCCATCATCAATGCCTTTTCAATATTTGTTTTGCAAGTTCCACATTGTGCTGTGGTTTTGATGATGATTTCGGCCTCTTGACCTTTCACGGTACTGGCAGTGAACATCAGGCAAACGATGGTGAATAGTTTCAAGTGTTTCATGTTTATTGTTCTGTTTTTTGATTCAATGTATATCGGAAACCGATGTATATTTTTCTTCCCATGACCGGTCCCCAGACGTTTGTGGCGTCAAATTCCGTGCCGAAGGGTTCGTCATATCCTACAACGGGCAGGTCTTGCACAAAATCGGTCAGGTTCTCAACTCCCGCATAGGCCTCCCACTTTTTTCCAAAAACCTTAGTGACCTGGCTGTTCATGGTAATGAAGTTTGGTGTCATGTTGTCGGTCCCCACTTGTGGCTCATGGCCGTTGTGCCCTTGATGGTAAATCATGCTGTTTTCCTCGAACACACCAAGCTTTGATTGTCCGTTGAGCTGTATGGTGAAATCGAACCTCCATGACTCTGTTCTGGTCGCATAGGCGAGGTTGATCAAGCCGCGGTATTTTGGCAGTAATGGTTTATCGAACAAGCCGGTGGCATATTGTGTTTTTACGCGATCCTGCTTAAAAGCCAGACGAAGGTCGAACCTTTTGAAAACCTCGTAATTGAATGCAGCTTGAAAGCTCTTGGATGTTGATGATCCGTCAAGGTTGTATAAGGCGATTTCACCTGGATAGGAATAGTAATCAACGATCATCTGGTTGATGAAATCCGTGATGTAATAATCCAAGCTGATGGATCCCTCCCTCCAAAACGCCCTGAATTTCCAAGTGAAGTTGGCGCCATAATTCCATGCCTTCTCTGGCTGAAGGGTTTCGTACAGGGTGATCTTCCTTGAAGAGGCGAACATCGATAGGTTGTCGGAGAAAAGGTTAGGGGTACGGAAGCTTTTACCTGCAGAAGCACGCAAGATTATGTTTTCCGTGAAATTGTATTTCATGTGAAGTCGTGGTGTATGGAAAAAGCCCCATTCGTTGTGATGGTCACCCCGTACTCCGGCAATCAAGCCGAATTTACTGTCAAGGTCCAGGGTGTATTCGAAGTAAGCGCCCGGAACATATTCCTCCTTGTAATACGGGTATTTCATATAAAACTCTTCGGAGAAGTCTGCCCGCATGTCAATACCGGCTTTCCATTTGTGGTTGGTGGTACCGAAAATCGACATGAAGATCATGGATCCATAGAAACCTCCTTGTTGGGCATCGTATGTTTTTCGCCCGAAATAGGAGTCCTGCTTGTGGTAGCTTCCCGATAAGATCAAACCAACGCTTTTCCATGGTTTTTCCGGAAACACCATGCCGGTTTTTGAGGATGCCTCCAATCGGTTTGTCATGATACGGATTCCATAGAGTCCGTTGTCAGTTAATTCCTTGCTCCATCCTTGGTTCAATTGACCTCCCCGCCTCAACTCGTTGATGCCTTTGATTACAAATTGACCCTCGAAGCGCTTGGAATCGTTAAAGGAGAGCCGAGTCAGCAAGTTTAAGTTTCGTGTTTTAGGCATATCCAGGAAGCCATCCACATTGTGGTCCCATTGGTTGGGCATGTTGGATGCATGAAACATCACGGATCCATGGCTTATCTTACCAACCTTCCTGGCGGTTATCAGGTTGATTTCACTGTTACCCGATTCAGCTGCATAACCATTAACATAAAAGGATGGAGCGGTATGTGGCTTCAGGTATTCAACATTGATCTGACCGGTGGTCGACTCGTAACCGTTTGCAACGGATCCGCTTCCTTTGGTTACCTGGATGGATTCCATCCATGGCCCGGGGATGTATGTTAAACCGAATGGCACCGCGAGTCCGCGCATGTTGGGAATCTGTTCCGTCATGATCTGGGAGTAAATACCCGACAGCCCAAGCAACTGGATCTCCTTGGCTCCTGTTACGGCGTCTGAGTAGGCAACATTCACGGACGCGCTTGTTTCGAATGACTCAGACAGGTTGCAACAGGCCGCCTTCAGCAGTTCCTTTTGTCCGATGGTTTCGGTTGTCACGATTTTTATTGTGGAAAGCTCGGTGGAGTTTTTTCGTGCTTCAATTTGCACCCCTCCGAGCTCAATGGTCGGCTTTAAAGTGATGTTTATTTGTTCCTGACCGAGGTATTGGAGGGTGTCGCTGTTGTAACCGATATAGCTGAACACCAACTTAAGGTTTTCGTTGTTTGGAACTTTCAGCATGAAGCTTCCGTCCCTCGATGTGAATGTACCTTGCAGGGAGTCGGTCCAATGTACATGGGCTCCAACAAGTGGGGTTAACCCTTTTGCGCTTTTCTCGGTTACCTTGCCGGTGACCACACGATTGTTTTGTGCCAGTCCTATGAGTGGCACAAAGAATGCTATGATTAAAAAAGATGATTTTGAAATGAATGGCATGTCTGTGATTGTTTGATGGTTATTGAAATGATCCACAAACAATTTTTCAGATCAGCAAGGATGCGTATTCCAGATGTAATGACTCGTGGTAAATCCAAGGAGGATTTTCGAAAAGCTTTGTCTTAAGGCTAGATTTCAGATGGTCAATTGGTGGGTGGATGACATTGTTGTAGGTTACGGAAGCAGCATCCAAGTGGCAAGTGGTTTCTTTGAAAACGCACTTGTTGTAATCGGCTTGCAGAACCTCAACTTGAACAATACAACAACCTTGCTCATCGGTCGGGTTGTCGGAACAACATGAATTTGCACCATCATCCGAGGAATCGCAGCACCCTTGCATAGGAGCATACTGGGTGAGGCACTTTACAGAGATCTTGGCGATTCCAACGGAGGTTGAAAGCACCCAAAGGGCCAAACATATCGATAAAACTTTTCGGTACATGGGTATGACTCTCGTTTCTGTAAAACAAAGTCTATAACGCAAATTTACGTTATTTGGTTATGAAGATTTTATGAGCAGGTTGGGTGCGATTTTCCTTTCAAAAAACTAACTTTGCACTAGGATTCGTGCGGATTGCGTAAGATACTTATTGTCAATTATTTACATATATTTTTGAGATGAGCGCCATAGCTGCTGTAAGGGGTCGTGAAATTTTGGATTCCAGGGGGAACCCGACCGTTGAGGTGGAGGTTATTACTTCAAACGGAATTATGGGACGAGCTGCCGTACCCTCCGGGGCGTCAACTGGAAAGCATGAGGCCACGGAGCTACGCGATGGCGACAAGGGCAGGTATCTTGGAAAGGGTGTTTTAAAAGCAATCCAGAACATCAATACCGTCATCAATGAGGAATTGCAGGGAACCAACGTGTTCGCCCAGTCAGCCATTGATGAGCGTCTGATTGAATTGGATGGCACGGCCAATAAATCAAACCTGGGTGCCAATGCCATCCTGGGTGTATCCTTAGCGGTTGCCAGGGCGGCTTCTGAGGAGCAGGGCATGCCTTTGTTCAGGTATGTTGGTGGGGTGGATGCTCGGATTCTTCCCGTACCACTGATGAATATCCTCAATGGTGGGGCCCATGCCGACAACCGGATAGATTTCCAGGAGTTCATGGTCGTTCCCTCTGGCGCATCAAGTTTTTCCGAGGCATTGCGCATGGGAACCGAGGTTTTTCATGCTCTTAAAAAAGTGCTCAAAGATGGAGGTTACTCCACCAATGTAGGCGACGAG
>JBEAXM010000132.1:0-2567 GCA_041159805.1 Bacteroidota bacterium | reverse complement strand
TGGAATTTTGGTCATCCAACATGCAAGCCGATCCTGTCAAGAAAGTCGAAACCATCACGGCGATTTACAACCGGATTGGCATCCGCGAGCTGGCTGAGGCCGAAATGGCCAGGTTTTTTGAATCGGCCATGGTCCACCTAAATGCCATTACTGTACCAAACGAACGAAAGTCCATATTGACGGCTTTTGCAGAGAAATTGATGGTCAGGGAAAAGTGATTTTAGAGGGCTTTTCCCAGACCCTCCTTGAACACCTTCAAGCACCGTTCCCTTGCAAACTTATGGTCAACGATCGGTTGCGGGTATCTGGAGAAATCCTCGAACTCGGGAACCCATTTTCTGATGTATTTGAATTCCGGGTCGAACTTTTTCGTTTGCTCATATGGATTGAACACCCTGAAATAGGGTGCAGCATCACAACCACTACCAGCTGCCCACTGCCAGCCACCATTGTTGGCAGCCAAATCGAAGTCCAATAGTTTTTCTGCAAAATACGCCTCACCCCAACGCCAGTCAATCAGCAGGTGTTTAACTAGGAAGCTGGCCACAATCATGCGTACCCGGTTATGCATGAAACCAGTGGCATTGAGTTCACGCATTCCCGCATCTACAATCGGATAGCCGGTATTGCCATCGCACCAACGCTTGAACTCTTCCTCATCGTTTCTCCATTTGATGTGATTGTAAGCCGGCTTGAAAGCACTCTTTGCCGCGTGTGGGAAATGCCAGATGATCATGTGGTAGAAATCACGCCAGATCAACTCGTTCATCCATGCCTCGCTTTTGAGCGACAAAGCGGATTGTGCCAACTTACGGATGCTAATGGTTCCAAAACGCAAATGTACGCTCAACCGAGATGTGGCGGGGAGTGATGGTATGTCGCGACGTTCTTTGTAATGCTGCAGGATTTCAGGATTCAACCTGGATGGGGGGAATGGGATATCGGTTTTTTTGAATCCCATCTCTTCCAATGAGTGGATGCCTTTTGAATCTTGGTGGAGGATATGACTCAAGCCTTTCTCTGATGCAAATGGCTTCAAATCCGCCGGCACCAACTTTTTTAAAAGTTTGTTTTTATAGGGTGTGAATACGGTATAGGGCAGTCCGTCATCCTTCACCACTTCCGATTTTTCGAAAATGACCTGGTCCTTGAATGTCTGGAATGAGATGTTTCGATTGGCTAAGAACAACCCAATCCCTTCATCCCGTTTGCGAGCATAGGGTTCATAGTCGTGATTGGCATATACACACCCGATATTGAACTCGGTTGTCCATTTTTCCCATGCCTCATCTGGAGTTCCATAATGGGTGATCAGCGAGCCACCTGACTTGCGAAGTTGTTCGTCAATGGATAAAAGCTGCTCATGGATGAATGCCACGCGGGCATCTGTACGGTTCGATAACTTGTCGAGTATGTTTTTATCGAAAACGAAGACACATTGTACGGGGTTACCACCAGACAAGGCCTGATACAATCCGTGATTATCTTCCAAACGCAAATCACGACGAAACCAAAAGAAGTCGACCTTTTGTTTCATTTGACTAAAAGGTTTCTCAAGGCATCATCTGCACGCGCATAAGTGAACTTGAAGCCGGTTGCCTCTATTTTTTTTGATGAGACCCGCGTGCCGTTAACAACGATTTTGGCCATTTCACCCATCAACATCCGCATAAAGATCGAAGGGATGCGGATACGAATGAAAAATCCTCCAAGAATCTGCCCGAGCAAGACCATGAAGTTCCTATTGGTAAGCGGACCTGGTGCAACCGCATTGTATACTCCTGCAATCTCCTCGTGGTTGATGGCACGTACCATCAATCGGCAAAGGTCATCTATGTGAATCCAGCTTTGGTATTGCTTGCCACTTCCAAATACTGTAAGTATTCGAAACCAAGCAGGTCGCATCACCTCCGACAGCATACCGCCTTCATCGCTTAGTACGATTCCAATCCGGTAAATCACCGTTCGCTTACCTGCATCGTTGAAAGCATTGGCTTCATCCTCCCATCTTTTACAGGTGGTACCAAGGAAATCCGATGCGTTGGGGCTCTCTTCATTCATGATCATTTCACCCGTATCACCATAGTAGCCGGTTGCTGATGCATTGATCACCAAGCCCACCTTGTTGGGGTGGCTTTTCAGGGAATGGGCCAGTAGTCGTGTGGATAGCACCCGGCTGTTGATGATTTTTCTTCTGCGCCAAGGTGTCCATAAGCCACCTGCAATGCTTTCTCCCGCAAGGTTGATGACCACATCGGCCATGGCTAAGGCATCGAGGTCGATGGTGCCTTTGGATGGATCCCAATGGTATACTCCTTTTGATGGATCCGATGGGGCTCTGCTCAGCCGGATGACCTTGAAATGACGGCTTTCCAACAAGGTGGAAAGTCTGCGGCCAACTAAACCGCTTCCACCTGCTACCAGTATGGTCTTTTGAAATGACATTTGGAATGAAACAATAATCGCTTCCGCAAAGTTTCCGCCAAATTAAACCTTAAAGCCGACCGTTTGTTGAAAAAGAGTGAACTAAAGAATACACATCCTTATTTGTATCATTAAATTTGTAT
>JBEAXM010000021.1:0-2989 GCA_041159805.1 Bacteroidota bacterium | reverse complement strand
GGAACCTACACGGTTACTGTAACCAATGCGAGCGGATGTACCGGCACCACATCTCAACTGGTCACCATCAATCCAAATCCTGCACCAACCATCACCGGTACATTCACGGTATGTCAAGGATCGACAGCATCCTTTAATGCCACACCTGGTTTAAGTGGTTATTTGTGGAGCAATGGTGCCACATCGGCCACCATCAATCCCGCAGCCACCGGCACCTACACGGTTACTGTAACCGACATCAATGGATGTACAGGCGTAACTTCACAAGCGGCCATCATCAATCCCAATCCAACACCCATCATCAGCGGAACTTTTGCCGTCTGCTCAGGAAATGCTGCAACACTCAACGGCCCTGTTGGGATGTCTATTTACTCGTGGAGTAATGGTGCAAGTTCACCCAGTATTAATCCAAGCACGGGAGGCACCTATTCCTTGACCGTTACTGACATAAATGGCTGCATAGGATCCACATCCCAATTAGTCACAATCAACAGCAACCCGGTCCCAGTAATTACCGGATCATTCATCGCGTGTCAAGGAAGTGCAACCACTTTGAATGCCTCATCCGGTTTAAGCTCCTACAGCTGGAGCAATGGTGCCAGCACTGCAACCATCAATCCAACCGTTGCGGGCACCTACACCGTTACCGTCACCGATGCCAATGGCTGTACAGGCAACACTTCTCAGGTTGTCACCATCAATGCCAATCCCGTTCCAGCGATTACAGGTACTTTCACTGTTTGTCAAGGCACAAATGCAACGCTTAACGCAACAACAGGACTCGCATCCTACCAGTGGAGCAACGGCTCGACTTCTGCCACCATCAACCCATCGGCAAGCGGAAACTATACGGTTACTGTAACCAACAGCAATGGTTGTACCGGATTCACTTCACAGGCGGTGGTCGTCAATCCAAATCCCACTCCTGTCATCTCTGGCACATTCGCTGTGTGTGCAGGTGGTGCTGCTACATTGAACGCTCCTGCAGGACTGGCCTCCTATTCGTGGAGCAATGGTGCCTCTTCGGCAAGCATCAATCCTTCCTCTGCAGGAACATTCACAGTTACCGTCACTGATGCCAATGGTTGCGTTGGAACCACTTCACAGGTGGTAACCATCAACAGTAACCCGGTTCCCACCATCAGTGGAACATTCGTGGCTTGTCAGGGTAACACTACCACACTTAACGCTCCCATAGGTTTCACATACTCCTGGAGCAGCGGCGCAACAACGAGTACGATCAATCCAGCCACTGCTGGACTTTACACCGTTACCGTCACCGATGCCAATGGATGTACAGGATCTGTATCACAACTGGTCACCATCAATGCCAATCCAACCCCATCCATCAGCGGAACATTCGCAGCTTGCCAAGGATTCAGTGCATCACTTAACGCAACTCCAGGATTGGTTTCCTATTTGTGGAGCGATGGGACCAGTGCTGCATCCATCAACCCAAATTCGGGTGGGTTGTATACCGTAACAGTTACTGATGCCAACGGATGTGCTGGAAGCGCCTCACAGTTGGTCACCATTAATGCCAATCCCGCTCCAGTAATTGCTGGAAACAATGTGATTTGCGACGGAACATCCACCTCCTTCAATGCAGGAAATTATGCTTCCTATATCTGGTCAAACGGATCAACCGGTTCCATCATTAATCCCACCATTGCGGGAACCTACACGGTTACCGTAACCGACATCAATGGATGTATTGGAACCGCCTCACAAACACTCAGCGTGAATCCGCTTCCAACTGCAACGATTGCTGGAAACAATGTGATTTGTTTCGGTGAGAACAGCGATTTCAATGTCGTATTTACGGGTGCCGCTCCCTTCTCTTTCGTTTGGAGCAACGGAGTTGCCAATTCCGCCCCAGTCGTATCAAATACCAATTCAACCTCAGTGAATGTGACGCCTGGATCAACAACCGGCTATTCGCTGATTTCTGTTTCAGACGCCAACTGTCCTGGAAATGTAAGTGGCGCCGCGACAATCACTGTGAATCCTTTACCGCTTCCATTGATAACCGGCGATCTTTCCATCTGCGATGGCGAAACGACAACATTGTCGGCCACCCCTGGCTATGTGTCTTACGCATGGTCGAACACCAGCTCAGCAACTTCCATTACGACTGGAACAGGAGGGCCATACACGGTTACTGTCATTGATAACAACGGTTGTGAGGGAACTTCTCCTGCAGCCAATCTGGTTGTGAACATGGTCCCAGTGGTATCGTTCGTTGCCGATACCGTTATCACCTGTGAAGAACAAAAAGGTGTGTTCACCAATACATCCATTTATGATCCAGGTTCATCATTTGCCTGGACCTTTGGTGATGGTGGCAGCTCTACTGCAACCAATCCATCGCATCTTTACGCTAACCAAGGATTATATCCGATTTCGTTGACCATTACAACACCTGCAGGATGCGTGTCATCTGCAAACGGCAGCATCGAGATCGTATACTTCCCATTACCTGTTGCCGATTTCGTCACATCACCTGAGATCAACGGCATTTTCAATGGAAAGGTGGAGTTTGTTGACCGTTCTGACTTTGCCGTTAGCTGGCGCTGGGATTTTGGAGACGGCTTCTATGCCACCACACAAAACGCCGAACATTATTTCAATGAGGTGGGTGATTTCAATGTGCGACTCACCATCACCAACCTTGCCGGATGCGAAGACACCCATAGTGAAGTCATCACCATCATCCCGTATTTCGTTCCAAACGCATTTACGCCTAACGGGGATGGCGTCAATGACAACTTCTTCTTCTCAGGATATGACTTGGATGTGGCTTCCTATGAGATGAAAATATTTGACCGTTGGGGGCATTTGATGTTCTTGGGAGAAAATTCCCTCGATGTTTGGAAGGGCGATGGTCCTGACGGAAAAGATGCGTCTCAGGGAACTTATGCCTACCGAATCATAGTGAAAACCATGGGAGGCAAGGAACATGTCTTCAACGGCGCAGTTAATCTGATAC
>JBEAXM010000274.1:0-18994 GCA_041159805.1 Bacteroidota bacterium | reverse complement strand
ATGTTGGCGTCGTCTAGCGGTGCATCCACCTCATCAAGGATGCAGAAAGGCGATGGCTTGAGCAGGTAAACGCCGAAAAGCAGAGAGGTGGCCGTAAGGGTCTTCTCTCCTCCAGAGAGTTGGTCAATCGACATTGGTTTTTTGCCTTTTGGCTGTGCAATGATTTGGACATCTGACTCCAACGGGTTTGCGAGATCAGTCAGGATCAGGTCGCAATTGTCTTCTTCGGAGAACAAGGTTCTGAAGACGTGAATGAAATTCGCACGTACGGCGTTGTACGCATCCATGAACTTCTCCTTGGCCGTTCCATCGATTTCAGCAATGGTTTTTAGAAGCGATTCCTTGGCTTTGTTAAGGTCATCCTGTTCCTTAAGGATGAAATCATGACGTTCCTTGATTTCCTTGAAGGATTCCAATGCCATGGGGTTGATGGCTCCGAATTCACTAAGCTGTGTTTTCAGCTTTTCCACCCTTGCTCGCAATTCATCGGGATTTTGTTCAGGGTCCGGCTCGCGGTCATTCAGGTCGTCCAGTGATATTTCGAATTCGATACTCAGTCGCTCTCGAAGAGCGGTCATTTGTATCATCAATGCATTCTTTTGGCTTTGTATCTCACGAATGATGGCTTCAGAATGCTCCTTCTGCTTGCGCTTCTCTGTTATGGATTTCTCCTCTGAATCGATCTCGCCTTTTGATTTATAGTAAGAATCCTCGCAGGTCCTGAGCGATTGTTCTTGTTCAATACGTTTTTCGACCAACAATTTCAACTGATCCTCATGTTGGGTGATTGCGGTCTCCAAAGCCGACAGTTGTGTTGAGATGCCTTCGAGCTCTCCTAGCTGGCTTTCCCGGTTCTTGGTAAGGTTGGTTATCTGATTCGACTTGAAGCTGATCTCACGGGTGACGTTTTGCAGTTTGTTTTGCTGTTGGTAGAATTGGATGTTCTTGGCGTTGTATGCCCCCGACATCTCACCAACGTGCTTTTGTAGTTCATTGGAGCGTTGCTGCTGGCTTCCTTGTTGCTGCAACAGGTTGGTCAACTCCTGGCGACGAGCCTCGATGGAGAATGGTGTGCCATCAGGCCCCTCTGTTCGATTGGATGTGAGGTTGCTGAGCTCATCGCTTAAACGTTCGATTGTTGTCTTGGTGTAATTGATGGCAGATATTACGAAATCACGGTTGGTGTTGATGGATGAAACCCTGCCGGATGCCTTTGCAAACTCGCTATCCAATCGAGATGACTCGTTGGATCCAACGGAGTATTGGGCCCTGAGGTTGGTGATATCAGACTCCAGTACTCCGATTTCCTGTTGGATTTTCTCAATCGCTTCTTGGTGCTCCTGTATCTGTACAGAAAGTTGTTGCAGGTTTTTTTGTCTGCCGGTTCGTTTCCCATCACCCTGCCCCACTGATCCGCCACCCATGGAATATCGCTGACGCAGGAAGCGGCCATTTGCGGAAAGTATCACAAACCCTTTATCCAATGCGGAGGTATCCACAGATGACAGGTCTTCGGATTCTTTCAATACGTAGACATGGCCAAGCAGATGTTCGATAAGCTTATTGTACTTGCTATCATATTCGGCCACGGAGAGTGCGCTTACACAACCTGGTATTTCGGTTGAGGAGCTGTTGGATGCGTTTTTAAGGTTGTCGAGCACGAAAAAATGCGCTCTTCCTTTCGAGGATTTATCCAGTAGCTGAAGGGCGCTCCAAGCTTCCTGGGTGTTATCGGCAATGAAATGGTTCAAAAACGGCTCCAAATAATTTTCAATCGCGTTCTTATGAGAGTCTTTGAAACTGATGATGTCCGAAAGAAGAGGAAGGTTGCGATAAGCCGACTCATTGGATTTGAGGAAACGGATAGAGTCGGGGAACCCCTCCATTTTTTCAATCAGACTTTTGGTAAGTTCGTATTCGTTTGACTTCACATCAGCGGAACGCTTCTCCTCCGACAATTTTACATTCAACTCCCGCAGCTTGTCCTCAAGCTGTTGAAGGGATAGCTGATCGGCTTGTGCTTTCTCTTTTGTTTCCTTGGATAGTTGCTCGAGGCGCGACACTTCAGGCGATAGTTCGGACAGCTCCTTGTCAAAAGTCTCCAGCTTATTTGAATTGCCATCATTTTGCTCTCCAAGTCTTTTCAGCTCTTCCCTGATGGAGTTTGCGCGGGCCTCCTTCACAGCCACCTCTGTCTCGTGACGATTGATCTCTTGACGGGTTTCGTGAATGAGTTTGTTGAGGTTGTTCAGCTCTTCCAATGATGACTCGTGCAGCTCTTTATTCTCATCAACATTGCGCTTCATCTCTTGTAGCTGGCTCTCGAGTGATTTAAGCGTCTCCTCCTCTGTGGTTTTTTCAGTCTGAAGCTGCGTTATGCTCTCCTGCAGTTCATTTATCGTGTTCTGGTCTGTTACGTTTTGTTGGGAAATCTGTTTTTGTTTGTCCTGCAGAAAGCTGATTCTGTCGCGAATGTTTCTGACCTCGTTTTCGCTCTTGGTTATTTGAATAACGGTCTCATTCAGCTCACGTTGTGCGATGGAGAGCGCTTTTTCCTTTTCCAGACTGTCGGTTTTCAAATGCTGGATTTTCGCTTCAATGACATCCAGGTCCACATGTTGCTTTAGTTTATCGTCGGCAACCGAGGTTTCCTTGTGATGGAGTTCCTGCATCTGTGCATTGAAATCGCGGACCGCATGGAGGGAGTAGGCAACACTCAGTTCCTTGTATTCATCCTTCAGTCGATAGAACTTTTGTGTTTTCTTTGCTTGGTTCTCTAATTGCTTTAGACTTTTCTCGATTTCAAAAAGCAGGTCGTTCACGCGGTTGAGGTCTGCGTCTGTTTCTTCCAGCTTGTTGAAGGTTTGTTTTTTGCGTATTTTATACTTGGAAATACCGGCTGCCTCTTCAAGCAGGTTATTGATGGTGCTATGCCGGTCCTTGATGATGTCATCAACCATTTTCAACTCAATGATTGAGTAACTGTCGGGTCCTATACCCGTATCCAGGAACAGGTCTGTGATGTCCTTCAAGCGGCAGGTGACGTTGTTCAACAGATATTCGCTTTCACCAGTACGGTACAATCTTCGTCCGATGCATACGGTTGAGTATTCCAGCGGTAAAACGCCCTTGTTGTTCTCGAAAGTCAGAAAAACCTCTGCCAGGTTGCCAGGTTTGCGGTTTTTGGTGCCGTTGAAAATCACGTTCTCCATTTTGTCGGAGCGGAGCATTCTTGTTTTCTGTTCACCCAGAACCCATCTAATGGCGTCAACTACGTTTGACTTCCCGGATCCGTTGGGTCCTACAATGGCGGTGATTCCTTTATCGAAGTGGATGGTGACCTTATCACCGAAACTCTTGAATCCTTTGGTTTCAAGCTTGGTTAAGCGCATGGCGGTAATTATTGACTAGTAGGTTACTTGTTGATGGGGTGGGGTAAAAAGGAGGGCAAAAATAGCTTTTCCGTTCCTCATGCCGTATTCAAATATATCACAAAATTCCCAACCTTTGATTTCATTGCACTTGATGACTGATTTACAAAATATTGCCTTTCAATGACCATTTGTTTCGGGATTTTCCGACCTACAACGGTTCGGTTTGGAAAGTATGTGCGATATTTGAAGTCACCTTGGGTTTTTAATTAAAGGCCACTTAATGGATGATTTAAAAGTCGTATTGTACGTCGTTGGAGCAATTATCTGGTTGCTTTACAAGAACTATCAAAAGGAATCGGAAAAGTCCAAGACGCGGGATATTTCTAAACCTTACGAGGAGGAATACGCACCTGCACCTCCCGAGCCTGTAGTTATCGCTCCGGCTCCGAAACCACAGCCAAAACCTGCAAGATCCATCCCACGTCCAACGCTATCCCGCCCATCAAAACCTTCTGAAATTCAGCGTAGTTACTCCTCAAGTCGTGCATCAGCGCAACAGCCACAGGTCATCCCGATGGAGGGCGGTTCCATAAAGCCATCGGATAGTGTCCGTTTTGATGAGCCAGAATCCCCAGAAATTTCTTGGAACAATCCTATTGCTGAGGAAATCAGGAACGCAGATTTCAGAAAAGCATTTATACTCTCCGAAGTTCTTCAAAGACCTTACAATTAGTTAGTTCACCAAAGTTTTGAATCCAATGTTAATTTTTAACGCCAACAATTTTTGGATATTGTTTTCAATTATTTATACTTTTACCCACTTACTGTGAAAACCCATAACTCCTAACAATAATCGTAACCCTATGCTGAAAAGAATTTACCTGTTAACAGCTGCTTTTATTGTAGCTTCCGGAATCGTGGCATTTGCCCAAACCGGTTCTATTAAAGGTAAGGTGCTGGACAAGACGACGAACGAGCCACTTCCTTTTGCCAACGTAATCGTTGAGATCAATGGAAGTCAAGCCGGCGGCGCCCAGTCTGATTTCGATGGAAACTTCACCATCAAGCCACTTCAACCTGGACGCTATAATATAAAGGCGTCTTTCGTCGGATATACATCAGCTGAGATCACTGGTGTACTGGTTTCCGCAGACAAAATCACTTTCCAAGATGTTATGATGGGAAAGGGTGCTGTGGATATCACCGCCATTGACATCACGGCTTACAAAAATCCGATCATCGATAAAGGTAACCCTTCAACACAAACCACCATCACCCAGGAAGAGATCAAAGTTGCTCCGACCCGTGATGTTAAATCCGTAGCTGCTACAACAGCTGGTGTTTATCAAAAGGATGAAGGTGACGATGTTAACGTTCGCGGTTCCCGTTCGGATGCTACCGATTACTACATCGATGGTATCAAGGTCCGTGGGTCAACCAACCTGCCACAGTCCGGTATTGAGCAGATCACCGTTGTGACTGGTGGTGTTCCTGCACAGTATGGCGATGCTACAGGTGGTATCATCAACATCACTACACGTGGTCCATCCAAAGAGTTTTTTGGTGGAATCGAGATGGTTACATCCGAGCCATTTGACAAATATGGTTACAACCTGTTCGGAGGAAACTTGTCTGGTCCAATCTGGTCTAAGAAGGATGCTGAAGGCAAAGTTCAAAGAACACTTATCGGCTTCTTTGTTTCCGGTGAATATCAAATGGAAAAGGATCCAGATCCTTCAGCAATTGGTTTTTACAGAGTTAAAGACGAGGTTTGGAATGACATCATTAACGCTCCTTTGGCTTCTGCAAGCCCAGGCAGCACTGTGTTCCGCAATAAGGCCGATACACTCAAGGCATGGAGCTTTGAGAAGATTGATGCCAAGCAAAATGTAAAGGCAGCCAGCTACAGGATTTCCGGAAAGATTGATTTTTCACCAATCGAAAACCTGAACATCACCTTAGGTGGATCGGTAGATCGTCGTAACAGCCGTGACTTCAACTATTCATACGCCTTATATAACTATGACAACAATGCTGAGCGTATTGATGACACCTGGCGCGTTTTCGGTCGTTTGACTCAGAAAATCGGCGGAAGCCAAGGCGCTGATGGTGAAGCATCCAAGTCCTTGATAAAGAATGCATACTATTCTTTGCAGGTGGATTACAGCAAAACCACTACCATCGTTCAGGACGAGACCAATGAAGACCGTTATTTCGATTACGGATATCTAGGATCCTATGACATCATCAAAAACCAAGGGTTGGTATATCGTACCCCATCCATCATCCAAGATCCAAACACCGGTATAATCGACACCTTGTTCTCTGAAATCGGTTTGGTTGATCCAACCACTGGCGATAGTATCTTCTACCAGCAAATCGCTTTGCCTGGTGACTCATTGGTTAACTACACAGCTGCCGGAATCAATACACTTACTGAAGCTTACGTTAACCAATACTTCAACTTGACTTCCGCTTTGGGTGCTCCAGGTTATTTCCAGAACCTTACCCAGATCCGTACCAATGGTGGTCTTCGTAACGGCGACCGTCCATTGTCGACCTACGGTATGTGGATCATGCCCGGTTACACCTACAATGGTTACAATAGGAATGAAGCCACTCAGTTCCGTATCTCTGCACAAGTGAACGCCGATATCAAAGACCATGCGATCACTGCAGGATTTGAATATGAGCAACGCTCTGACCGTGGGTTTGCAGTAGCCCCTGTAGGACTTTGGTCCATCATGCGTCTTCGTGCAAACGAAAACAACCGTGAGTTGGATCTTGATAATCCGATTTATGTTGGAAACAGCACCGTACACTACGACCGTCTTTACACGGGTGATGGAACACCTGGTTTCTTTGAGAACCTTCGCGACCGCTTGGCTGCTGCTGGATATTCCAACGTTGGCTACACCGATTTCGTGAATATTGATGCCCTTTCACCAAGCCAGCTTTCACTTGACCTATTCACTGCTGATGAGTTACTCAACGCAGGAAACAACTTGGTTGCTTATTATGGATACGACTACACCGGTGAGAACAAATCGGGCTCCGTTGCCTTCGAGGATTTTTGGACAGCCAGGGATGACCGTGGTAACTTCACCCGCCCAATCGCTGCTTTCGAGCCGATTTATATGGCAGGTTACATTCAAGACAAGTTCGCCATCAATGACCTGATCTTCAACGTAGGTGTTCGTATCGATCGTTTCGATGCCAACCAAAAAGTGCTTCGCGACAAGTATCTCCTCTATCCTGCATACACTGCTGGAGAGAAGGCCCCAAATAGGCCTGATGGAATCGGTGAAGATTTCGTTGTTTACGTGGACGATGTGAGTGATCCTGCTAACGCCAACATCGTAGGTTACCGCGATGGTGACGTATGGTACGATGCCAATGGTACTGTGGTTTCCAACCCGAACATCCTTGCTCAGCAATCCGGTGGTGTGATAGCTCCTTGGTTGGTGAATCCTTCATTGGCCCAAGGTGGTGTTCAAACTTCAGCATTCAAGCCATCCGACTCCTTCGAGGATTATGAGCCCGCAGTTACTGTGATGCCACGTGTTGCGTTCTCTTTCCCCATTTCAGATGAGGCTTTGTTCTTCGCACACTATGATGTTCTGACCCAGCGTCCTCCATCAAGGTTGCGCTCCAACCCACTCGATTACTACTTCATCGAGTCACAGGGTAACCTGATCAACAACCCCGCTTTGAAGCCTGAGCGTACAACTGACTATGAAATCGGTTTCAAGCAAACGCTTTCTAAAAGCTCCGCTATCACCATTTCCGGTTTCTACCGCGAATTGCGTGATATGATCCAGCAGACAAAAGTGAATTTCGCTTTCCCGAAGGAATACCAAACATTTGACAACCTTGACTTCGGAACCGTTAAGGGTCTTTCACTTGGCTACGACCTGCGTCGTACCGGCAACGTTCGCTTGAGCGCTAACTACACCTTGCAGTTTGCTGATGGTACTGGTTCGGCTGATAACACCTCCGACAAGCTTCTGGCGAATGGACAACCCAACCTTCGTGCCATCGCTCCTCTAGATTTTGATCAACGCCACTCCATCACCACATCGGTTGACTATCGCTATGGTGAAGGAAAAGACTACAATGGTCCGATGATTAAAAACACCCAGGTGCTTGCTAACGCCGGTTTGAATCTGGTGTTGCGTGCCGGTTCGGGTACCCCATACAGCCGCACCCGTGACGTTGTTGCCGAAGCTGATGCGATTGGCGTAAACAACCAAGGTGCCGGTCAGTTGGATGGTGAAATCAACGGTTCACGCTTGCCATGGCAATACCGTGTTGATATCAAGCTTGACAAAGACTTCAACCTGAGTCTTGGTAGCGGCGAGAATGCCAAGAAGGCAACGCTGAACATCTATCTGCAGGTTCAGAATCTCTTCGACACCAAGAACATCATATCTGTTTATCGCTACACCGGTAACCCCGATGACGATGGTTACTTGGCCTCTTCACTTGGTCAAAACGAACTGTTGTCCAAGCCAGATCCTATCGCTTACGTTGACCAGTACAACATCAAAGTCAACAACCCTAACAACTACAGCTTGCCCCGCAGAGCTCGTATTGGTATCAAGTTGGATTTCTAATCAGCAAGTGCAAAACCTCTAATCGAATCAAATTAATCCGAATATGATGAAGCCCAAGTCCATTATTAATCTTTTGGCTATAGCCGCGTTCTGCGTCCTTTTTGCTACCAGTGCGTTTTCCCGTGAAAATACGGGTGCCAGTGGCAACTCCAACAAAGGTGGCCTTCCCACCACTTTTGCATCCTGTAATCCCACGACCGCACAGGCCGAACTCGACATCAACAACATCCGTACAACCGTATTGGTTGGTGGTGACATGTGGTGGAACCTTAGCGATCCCAAGTATGAAGTACCAATCGGTTCAGGAAAGCATTCCGTATTCGCTGGTTCCTTGTGGATAGGTGGTATTGATGCCGGTGGTCAAGTAAAGGTTGCTGCGCAAACATACCGCCAGACCGGTATCGATTTCTGGGGTGGACCAATTGATACGACCACCAATACCATCACCAACGATCGTTGTAAGACATTCGACCGTCACTGGAAAGTCACCAAAGACGAGGTTCGTGCATTCATCGCCGATAACTCCAAAGCCACTAACGACATCAAGTCTTGGCCCGGAAACGGTAGCGACGTAACCAACGAAGGAAAATACCTGGCGCCTTTCAAGGATGTTGATGGCGATGGTGTTTACGACTACCGCAATGGTGATTATCCATACTACTTGTTGCCTGATGTAGATCCCAACGATCAGTTCCCTACAGTTCCTGGCACGCCCAAGGTTGAGTGTAACGATTACCTGTTTGGAGACAAGACCATCTGGTGGGTTTTCAATGACGTAGGTAATGCGCACACGGAGACGTCTTCTGACCCTATCGGTCTTGAAATCCGTGCTCAGGCATTCGGTTTCAAAACCAACGATGAGATCAATAACATGACATTCTATAAGTATCAAATCATCAATCGCTCGTCAAACACGTTGACTCAAACATATTTTGGGCAGTGGGTTGACCCGGATTTGGGATATTATTTGGATGACTATGTTGGTTGCGATGTTCCTCGTGGACTTGGTTTCTGCTACAATGGTGATGCCGAAGATGAGACTGCATCCGGTTACGGATTGAATCCTCCAGCCCTTGGTGTTGACTTCTTCCAGGGTCCAATTGCCGACTTGAATGATGGAATCGATAACGATCGTGATGGTTGTGTTGACTGTACGTTTTTGGAAGATTCGTTAGGTAACACCGTTTCCTATGATGATGACATCCTGGGCGAGCAAATCATCATGTCCAAGTTCGTTTACTATAACAACGACAATACACCACTTGGTAACCCGAACGGTTTTGCAGACTTCTACAACTATTTGCGTGGTATTTGGCGCGACAACCAGCCAATCACATATGGTGCTGATGGTCGTGATCCTAGTGCTCCCGTTTGTAATTTCATGTTCCCAGGAGTCACAGACCCTGACAACTTCGGCACTTTAGGTGAGTGGTCTGAGTTCTCTGCTGGTAACGTTCCTGCCGACCGCCGTTTCTTGCAGTCTGCCGGTACCTTCACATTGACCCCTGGTGCTGTCAACTACGTTACCACCGGTGTGGTATGGGCTAAGGCACAACAAGGTGGTCCTTTGGCATCGGTTGATTTGATGAAGCTTGCCGACGACAAGGCACAGGCATTGTTCGATAACTGCTTCAAGTTGATCGATGGTCCAAATGCCCCTGACATGGTGATTCGCGAGCTCGACAAAAAATTCATCTTCTCCCTTCAGAACTACAACACCAATGTGGTTGAGTTGTATTCTCAAGAGGATCCTACTATCGTTGGTGTTGACGACTCGCTCAAGACCTTCGATTTCCAGGGATATCAGGTTTACCAGTTGAAGGATGCTACTGTCACCACTGCTGATATCGGCAATCCTGACAAGGTGCGTTTGTTGTATCAATGTGACATAAAAGACGGTGTTGCCCAGTTGGTCAACTTCGAATTCGACCCTACGTTGAACGCCAACGTTCCTGTAGAAAAGGTGAATGGTGCCGACAAGGGAATCTCCCACACATTTGTTGTGAACCAGGATCTGTTTGCTACCGGAAGCACGGCATTGGTAAACCACAAGACTTACTATTACACGGTTGTTTCTTACGCATTCAACCAGTACAAGAAATACGATCCGATCGATCCTGCTGCATTGGATGGACAAAAGAAGCCCTACCTCGCAGGTCGTAATAACATCAAGACCTACTCAGCGATCCCGCACAAGCAGATTGTTGAAAACGGAGGTCAGATTTTCGGCTCTCAATACGGAAGCGGTCCTCGTATTACACGTGTAGAGGGTCAAGGTAACGGAGGTATGGTTTTGGACCTCGCATCTGACTACACCAACGAATTGATGAATCCTCCTTTCCGCATCAAAAATCCAACTTATGTTGGCGGCTCCGGTCCGTTGAACCTCAAAGTGTATGACCCTGTATTGGTAAATGGAGGTAATTACACCACCCGATTCAATGGGGTATTGGCTGCATCTGTTTGGGATATGTATGATGCCAACCAGGATACTGTATTCGCTGAACGCTCAATCGGTGAGAGCAATGAGCAGGTTATTCCAGAGTGGGGCTTAACCAACACTGTTGCAACAGTACTTGAGGCAGGTAAGCCAGGTGCTGTGAACAATGCCTACTTGACTTCCTCTATCACTTATGCAGATCCTTCCAAAGAGTGGTTGAATTCCATCAAGGATGTTGATGACTCAGACCCGAATCCAGAAGATTGGATTTTGTCAGGTGCCGGTGGTCTGTACAATGGCTTGGACGATGATCAGGTTTATGAGAACGTGGTTGACGGAACTTGGGCTCCCTACAAGCTTACTGCCAAGGACTACCCAGGTCCAAAGACAACTGCGGTTGCTGAAGCTCAAATCACGTTGTCTCCTCAAGGTCTTTCCAAGACCGGTATCGGTTCGGTTGATGTGATCATTACAGCTGACAAGAGCAAATGGTCTCGCGCAGCAGTTATCGAAATCGGTGGTGGATCTACAGGAATAGGAACCGAGGGCGGTGCTAAGGCATTCGATCTTCGCAAGGGCGCCTCACTTGGAAAGGATGGATTGCCTGATGGTTCTGGAACCGGTATGAGTTGGTTCCCTGGCTACGCTGTGAACATTGAAACAGGCGAGCGTTTAAATATCGCATTCGGCGAAAACTCCCTGCTCACAGCTGAAAACGGTCGTGATATGAAATGGAATCCTACGGCCAACAAATTCGATCCTGTAACGGATGAGCCATTGTTCGGAGGTATGCATTACATCTATGTGTTCGGTCACAACGCCGATAATCCTACTGCTGATGTTCCAATGTATGATTCTTGCTCTTTCATTTCCGCTCGTCTTGCCACTGGTAACTCCACTGATAAGCGAAACGTATGGAAGGACGCCATGTGGGTGAGTTTGCCCATGATCGGTTCGGATTACGCTTCTTTGAATTTCCCTGATCAGATCCCATCTGATGTGAAAGTCAGACTTCGTGTAGCCCGTACCTATCGTACTTATGCAACTGGTGATATTCTTAAAAACAACCAGCCGCTTACTGTCGGTAACACCTACTATGTTGCAAGCACTCCGGTGACGCACAACGGTACCACCTACAACACCGTAGGCACTTCGTTTGTAGCTGCTAACACTACGTTCACAGGTGCAGGTACGGTTGCCATCGATGCTTCTCCAAATGCACTGGGTGCTTTTGCCCCAATGTACACCTTCACAACCGATGATTTGGCGAACACAACCAATGATGTTGCGTCTGCAACCTCTGCGTTGGATCTGATCAATGTTGTTCCGAACCCATACTATGCGTTCTCGGCGTACGAGACCAATCAGTTGGATAACCGCATCAAGATCGTTAACCTGCCGGCAAAATGTACGGTGTCCATCTACACAGTGGGTGGAACGTTGGTTCGCAAGTTCAACCGCGATGTTCCTGCCGACAACTCAAACGGTCAGGTGTACAGTACTTCCATCCCCAACAGGGAAACATCATTGGATTGGGATTTGAAGAACTTCAAAGGCATTCCAATCGCAAGCGGTGTTTATCTGATCCATATCGATGCTCCTGGATTGGGTGAGCGTACCTTGAAGTGGTTTGGTATGACACGTCCTCTTGACCTTGACACATTCTAATTTCCAAACCTGAACCTTAAACTAAGAAACACACAAGCATATGAAGCATCTTATAAAACCCATTGCACTTGGTTTCATGGCGGTTTCGCTCGTATTCGTAAGCTCGAACAACGTTCAAGCAGGAAACGAAGACCGTGCCGGCCAAGCTGGTGCAACCGAGCTACTCATCAACCCATGGACACGCAGTTCAGGTTGGGGTGGTATCAACGTAGCCAACGTATTTGGTTTGGAAGCCCAATTCAACAACGTGGCTGGTTTGGCCTTCACCAAGAAAACGGATATCAGCTACTCATTCACTGATTGGTTGAAAGGATCCGATGTCAAGATCAACTCGTTGGGCTTGGCACAACGTGTTGGCGAAAGTGGTGTCATGGCGCTTTCTGTCATGTCCGTTGGCTTCGGCGACATCCAGGTAACCACCGTTGACAATCCAGAAGGTGGATTTGGAAATTTCAAACCACAGTTCTTCAACTTGGGAGTATCTTATGCCAAGGCCTTCTCCAACAGCATTTATGGTGGAATGACGGTTCGCGTGATCTCTCAATCTTCTTCCGATGTAAAAGCCCAGGGAGTTGCATTCGATGCCGGTATCCAATACGTAACCGGTTTCAATGAAGACAAGGACAACCTCCGCTTTGGTATCTCCTTGAAGAATGTTGGCACTCCGATGCGCTACTCTGGTGACGGTCTTTCCTTCCGTGGAAACCCTCCCGTGGTAACCAGCTATCAGCAAACCATCCAGCAGCGTACCGAGCGTTTCGAACTTCCATCATTGATTTCAATCGGATCCAGCTACGACTACCGTCCTGCTGACAACCACCGTTTGACTTTCGCAGGTTGCTTCGTTTCGAATTCCTT
Source organism: Bacteroidota bacterium (assembly GCA_041159805.1). Lineage (GTDB taxonomy): Bacteria > Bacteroidota > Bacteroidia > AKYH767-A > OLB10 > JALRAP01. Next base: position 6,038 of record JBEAXM010000274.1, on the reverse strand, counting down.
TACATACGACCAATTCGGTTTGGGAGTGGAGTACAGCTTCAAAGACATGTTCTCCCTTCGTGGCGGATATGTTACAGAAAAGGAGCAGAACTCTGATGAGCGTTTGACCGCTTTATCCGGCCTGAATGGTGGTGTTTCCATCGATTTGCCTTTGGGTAAATCCGGAAAGAAATTCGGAATCGATTATTCATACCGCGCCACCGAGGTTTTCGATGGATCGCACGGCATTGGACTTCGTCTGGTGCTCTAAGAACAGAGTTAGTTAAACAATCATAGTCATTGAAAGAGGACCCCGTTGTGGGGTCTTCTTTTGTTTTATGTGATTTAAAGTATGATGCCATGTCACAGATAAATTATTTCACCGAAGAGGGATTGAAGAAGTTGCAAGACGACTTGAATCATTTGAAAACCGTTGAACGCCCCAGCATATCCAGGCAAATCGCAGAGGCAAGGGACAAAGGCGACCTTTCAGAGAACGCTGAGTACGATGCCGCCAAGGAGGCGCAAGGACTATTGGAGCTTAAAATCGCCAAGATGGAAGAGCTGTTGGCGAATGCCCGTTTGATTGATGAGTCAAAAATTGACACCTCGAAGGTTTCGGTACTTTCAAAAGTGAAAATCAAGAACCTGGGCAACAAAGCCGAAATGACCTACACATTGGTTGCCGAAACCGAGGCGGACCTCAAATCGGGTAAGATCTCGGTGACCTCTCCCATTGGCAAAGGGTTGTTGGGCAAGAAAAAGGGTGATATCGCAGAGATCGAGGTGCCTTCGGGTATCATGAAGTTCGAAATCGTTGAAATCTCCCGCTGATGCCGAGCATCTTTTCTCGCATCGTTGCCGGCGAAATCCCTTGCTATAAGGTTGCTGAAACCGAAAATCACCTGGCGTTTTTGGATGTCAATCCATTGGTGTTAGGACACGTCCTGGTGATCCCGAAACGGGAAGTGGATTACATCTTTGACCTTGAGGAAGCAGAGCTCACCGGACTCATGGCTTTCGCCCAAAAAGTGGCTCGTGGATTGAAAAACGCAGTTCCCTGCAAGCGCATCGGCGTAGCCGTTATCGGCCTCGAAGTACCCCACGCACACGTACACCTCGTGCCTCTCCAAACCATGGCCGACATCAACTTCTCCCTGCCCAAAAAGCAATTTCCGAAGGAGGTGATGGAGGAATTGGCGGTGCGGATATTTTCGGAGGTGACCAGTAACCGGTAACCAAACGGCGGCAGGCGGTAGCGGTAGGCAGTTGCAGTTTCAAACATAATCCCCAATGACCATTAACTAATGACCAATGACTAATAACTAATAACCAATAACCAGTCACTGATAACTTGTAACTAACAACCGGTCACCGGTCACCGGTCACCCTATTTGGGTTCTCACTCAAAAACGCCTTCCAGCTTCCCTTTTTTCCTGAGCTTTTTTTGATGGGGGAGGAGCCGTTGGTTTGTTTCCCGCTTTGAAAGTAATGGCAAACCGCTGCTGCGAGGCCGTCGGTGGCATCTAAAAACCGTGGCAACTCCTCAAAGCCGAGTATGGTTTGCAACATCGTTGCCACTTGCTCCTTGCTCGCATTCCCGTTGCCTGTAATCGATTGTTTTATCTTCCTGGGGGAATACTCGCACACGGGGATCGAACGCGACAGGGCGGCTGCAATGGCCACTCCTTGGGCTCTGCCCAATTTGAGCATCGATTGCACATTTTTGCCGAAGAACGGTGCCTCGATGGACAACTCATCTGGGCAAAACTCATCAATTAGTCCGATGGTGCGGTCGAAAATCCGCTTTAACTTCACCTGGTGGTCATCTAGTTTGCCCAGCTCAATCACACCGGCCGCTATTACCGAAAGCTTGTTGTTGTCGATCCGAACAATTCCGTATCCGGTAACAATAGTACCAGGGTCAATACCCAAGATGATGCGTTCCCTGGCGGCCATAAACCCAAATGTAACCAACAACAGGGGAAGAGGTGGCAAAATTTGACTAAACTTGTTAGCCCGTAATACACAAACACATGCTCCGTGACCGGTTGTTTCTTGTTGTGAAATCCATTGTGGTCATTGGTTCCGTATGGTTCATCCTGGCAAGCGTCAAGAAAAGACCTGAATTGCTGGATTTTTTTTCAGACCCTGCTTCATCCCTTCAAAACGCTGCTTTGCTGTTTGTGGTTGCTGGCCTCATGATTGTGAATTGGGGACTGGAGACCATCAAATGGCACATACTGGTGAAGGCGGTGGAGCCACTTTCGTGGAGCCGGTCGTTGTTTTCGGTGCTGAGTGGCGCAACGGTTAGCTTGCTTGCTCCCAACCGCACCGGCGAATTCGTGGGACGAGCGTTTCATGTTTCTCCCGGCAACAGGATCAAGGCGTCACTGTGCACCATTCCCGGCAGTCTCTCGCAGTTGCTCATCACGCTGGTGATGGGTTTGTTCGCAATCCCTTTTGTCAGGTCTCCGTTCGACCAGTTCGGAATAAACATCGAGGTCATTGTTGTTTGGCTTGTTTTGGCGGTCGTGTTGCTTGCAATCGTTTATTATTATTTGCCTGGTTTGCGATCACGGTTCCAAATAAGCTCCATGTTTTCCACGCTCAATTCCTATTTGTCGCCGCTATTCAGCTACGGCAAAGTGGATCTGTGCCGGATCCTGCTGCTATCCTTGCTGAGGTACATGGTTTTCACCGCTCAGTTTTATCTGATGTTTTTGGCGTTCGGAGTTGATGTCCCTTTCCGTGATGCAATTGCTGCCATAGCAACCATATATTTGTTTCTTGCCTTGATTCCGGGTTTTGCCATCACCGAGTTCACCCTAAGGGGTTCGGTGGCTTTGTACTTGTTTTCACCGCTCACAAGCAACGCCACAGGAGTATTGGCTGCATCATCGGCACTGTGGTTCATAAACCTGGTGGTACCTGCACTGCTGGGTGCGGTGGCTATCTATGCTGTCAAATCCAAAACCGCGAAATGATGACGCTGCATGGTTTTTTGATTTGTATCCTATTCGCTTTATTGCTTGTTTATTTGTTTTGGGTGCTTCACAAGATGATTGCGTGGCATGTGTACGGTCGAACACCTAAGCCAAGAGGTAATGCAGATGCTCCAACGGTTACGGTGATTGTACCGGTACGCAATGAGGCCAAAAACATCAAGGCGATCCTGGATGATTTATCCAATCAAAATTATCCTGATGGAAAACTGGAGATTCTGATTTCCGACGACCACTCTGATGACGATACGGCGTCAGTGGTCGCTTCATATCTTAAAACATCCACCAAAAACATCGTCTGGGTTCCGTCGTTGCAGCATCAACCAACAGGAAAGAAGGCGGCTCTTGCAAAAGCGATTGATTTGTCGAAAAGTGAAATCATCCTCACCACGGATGCTGATTGCAGGATAGGAAAAGAGTGGGTCGGCTCCATGGCAAGTGCTTTCTCCAGTGCCGACATCAATATGGTAACGGGCTTTGTAGTTACAGGCAACCAACACGCGTTGCTTTCAAGATTGGAGCAATTGGACCAGTTGGTTTTGTCGGCCGTAGGAGCCGTTTCTGTGATAACGGGCAGACCGCTGTTGTGCAGTGGGGCGAACATCGGTTTTCGTAAAAAGGCGTTCATGGACCTGGATGGATACAGCTATGGCGCCAAGGATCCTTCCGGCGACGACACCTACTTGATGTTGCGTATGTCGCCTGCGGTCCGCTTCAACAAGGACCCCGATGCTATGGTGTCAACCCAATCGCATCCACACCTAAAGGACTTGATTCAACAGCGAATCCGGTGGGGGTCCAAAGTCAAAAACTACAACGAAAAACGGATCCTGTATTTTGGTGTTTTTATGGCGGCATTGAACCTGCTTCCTATCCTGATATCCGTTTTATGCATTGCAGGTTATTTGGGTTTGACGATTGCATTGCTTTGGTTGATGATGAAATTCATGGCGGACCTCCTCTTTGTTTTGTCGTTTTTAGGTTTTGCAAATCAGCCAAGGGTTTTGTGGATGGTTCCCGTTTATTTCATTCTTTATCCATTCTATACGCTGGCGGCTGCCTTTTTGATTCCCATGAGGGGTTACGAGTGGAAGGGACGTGCTTATAACGGCTGAATGCCTAATTTTGAAAATCCCGATTAAAGCATGTTCAGCAACGATTCACCCACAAGCCGTTTCAGGAAGCGCTTTTTTGGAAGCTTCCTGTCGGTACTGGGCCTTTTTATCATCGCGCTGGCCATGTTGGTGTCCGTTTTCTGTTATGTGCTGATGCCGGATAACACACCTGATGCAAACGAAATGCATGTTTCATTGGGGTTGTTGCCGCCTGGAACATCAGTGGGTTTTTTGGAGGTGGCATCTGCAGCGAATCCAGTTGATGATGGAGCTCCCGATTGGCTTGCGGGTGAGCCCTTGTCAAATAAGCGTATTCCCATCGACACCTTTTTTATCCAGCAAGGCAAGTTGTATTGGATTGAATACGGAGCATTCACAGCCGATTTTAAAAATGTTAGAAGCACTGACTTGAACAACATTTGTGTAACATGCAAGGATGCAAAGAGCGATACGGAAGCCCTTGAAATTGTGAAATCAAATCATGTCAGTCATCGCACATTCATTCTCGGCTCCGATCGTTTCGGCCGCGACCAGTTAAGCCGGTTGTTGGCGGGTGCCCGTGTTTCCATGGCGGTGGGTTTGATTGCCGTTTTCATCTCCTTGGTAATCGGCATCCTGTTGGGCTCGCTGGCCGGTTTTTTCAGAGGGAAAACGGACGCCGTCATCATGTGGTTCACCACCGTGGTGTGGTCTGTGCCCACGCTTTTGTTGGTGATTGCCATTACGCTTGCGCTAGGGAAAGGATTTGTGCAGGTGTTTATTGCCGTTGGGCTCACCATGTGGGTGGAGGTGGCACGGTTGGTGCGCGGACAAATTTTCAGTTTGCGTGAAAAGGATTTCGTGGAGGCAGGTCGTGCGTTGGGGTATAGCGATGCGCGCATCATTGTGCGCCATGTGTTACCCAATGTAATGGGACCTGTGGTGGTGATTGCCGCTTCCAATTTCGCTTCGGCCATTTTGTTGGAGGCCGGACTCAGCTTCCTCGGCATGGGGGCGCAACCGCCTACGCCTTCGTGGGGCATGATGATCAAGGAGAGTTATTCCTACATTGTGTTGGGGGCCGCACATTTGGCGGTGTTTCCAGGCTTGGCCATCATGCTTATGGTATTGGCGTTTACGTGGCTGGGCAATGGCTTGCGCGATGCGTTAGACACGCGATCTACCACCTCAGAAAAGTAACAACAGCTTCCAGGCGTCGGCCACCTTGCCGGCTTTAATGAGCTCCTTGGCGGCGAGGTGCAGGGCCAGCTTGCGCGTTCCAGGATTTTCTTCGAGCGACTCCATCAGCCGTTGTATTTCGGGCATGGTGGCAAAGGCTTGCACCTCTTCGTAGGCGGGGATGGCTTCCAGGTTTCCCAGTTGTCCAAGATCGTTACCGGTGAGTACTTCACTCAGGCGGATGTCTTCGGGAATGTTATCGAGGCCGATGCCCAGCTTCTGGTTGGGTTTGGCCACCTCGAACAAGGCGGGTCCCGAGGCGCGGCAATACCAATCGTAGCCACAGCGGGCCACCAGGTCTATTTTGTGTTGATCGATGCGACCGTTTTCATCCATTACCGCTTCGCTCACGTGCATGAGTAGGATTTCGCAGATGATGAGGTTGCCTGCACCGCCTTCGTTGCCTGTTTCGATTACTTGTTTCACTTTGCATTCGAATTGCACGGGCGATTCCTTCACGCGGAAGGGTTTCACCATTTGCGAGGCGATGGGGGTGAAGCCGGCCTTCTCGAACTCGCTCACGCCCTTGGGGTACTCGCAGCTGGAGAGCGACATCTGCTGCACCATATCGTAGTTGACCACGTTGATCACCACCTCCATGGTTTCGTACACGTTTTCGAGGGTGTGTTTGATGGTGTTGTCGCGCACGCGGCGGGCGGGGCTGAATATGAGGGTGGGTGGCTTGGAGCCGAAAGCGTTGAAGAAGCTATAGGGGCTCAGG
>JBEAXM010000211.1:0-8146 GCA_041159805.1 Bacteroidota bacterium | reverse complement strand
GTCTTTGACAGGATGGATGACCAACGTATTGCACGAATGCTGGAATTGGTGGGGGAAGCATCATTCGGACAATTGTTCATGACTCACACATCCTACAACAGGTTGTTGCCAATGCTGGAGAAATCGAACCGTGAATTTCTTATATTAGAGGTAAATAATAACCAAATTCAAAAGTTGAAAGGAGGGGTAGGTGAGAAACCATCATGAAAGTCCGCTAGGCGACATCGTCAAGCAATTTACCGAGGAATACCGACTCAAGGACAAGCTAAACCAGGTGGAAGTGGTCCGTATATGGGGGTTATGTATGGGACCGGTGATATCCAAGAACACCCGCGATATCAAGTTCAAGGATGGAACCCTTCAAATACGCATAGCATCCGCTCCACTTAAGCAGGAGCTGGAATTTCGCAAAAAGGAAATCATCACCCGGTTGAATGATGAAATGGGAGCTGAGTTGGTTTTGGATGTGATTATCCGTTGACTTGTCAGTGCTGCTCTAGTTTTGCGAAGAAAAAGGAACCCTCTATTGCGGCATTGGTGTCGCTATCAGATCCATGAACAGCATTCGCATCAATTGATTTTGCAAACAAGTTTCTTATTGTTCCTGGCTCCGCCTTTGCAGGGTCGGTAGCACCAATAAGTTTTCTAAAGTCTTCCACCGCATTCTCCTTTTCGAGTATCGCAGCTATGATAGGGCCGGAAGACATGTATTTGACCAATTCACCATAGAAAGGACGTTCCTTATGAACTTCATAAAACCTTCCTGCAGTATCTGAATTGAGGTGGGTGTATTTCATCGCAACGATACGGAATCCCGCACCGATGATCATATCTAGGATTTTGCCGATGTGACCGTTTTCAACTGCGTCCGGTTTCAGCATTGTAAAGGTTCTGTTTGTTGCCACGATTCTTGTTTTTTTCGGAGTGCAAAGATACGATATCCAAGTATAAGTTACAACCAAAGGTTTAATTGGTAATCAATGGCTTATTAACTGGGATTTCACTAGTTTTACAGCATGATTCCAGCTTTTAACAGTATTGACTTGGAGCGACTTCGTTCCTTTTTGAAAAGTCCAAGGAAATTAGTGGTTACCACTCACCACCGACCCGACGGCGATGCAATGGGGTCATCATTGGCATTGGGTTTGTTTCTGGAACACATGGGTCACGATGTTGTTGTGGTTACCCCGAGTGATTATCCGGATTTCCTGAATTGGTTACCTGGGCAGCATATGGTTTTAAGTTTTGACCAGAATCCCCAATCATGCATTGAAAAAGTGTCTTCAGCCGAAGGAATCTTTTGCCTTGACTTCAATACACCAAGTCGTGTTGAGAAACTTGCATCTATTTTAACTAATTCAAAAGCGTTCAAGGTCCTGGTGGATCACCATCTTGACCCTTCCGATTTTTGCGACATCACATTTTCTTTTCCCCAGTCATGTGCAACCAGTGAATTGATTTATCATTTGATTACAGAACTAGGAACTGAAGGTCCTCTTTCATCAAGTATTGGAACATGTATATATACCGGTATAATGACAGATACTGGCTCTTTCAGATTTTCATCCATGACTGCCGACACGCACCGTATCATTGCAAGTCTGATTGAGCTGGGTGTGACCAATCATGAAGTGCATGAGAACATTTATGATAACTTTTCAATTGACCGTACCAGATTTCTAGGGTATTGCATCAATGAAAAGATTCATTATCTACCAGAATACAAAGCCGCATACATTGCAATAACAAACCAGGAGTTGGAACGATTCAACCATGCATCTGGCGACACCGAAGGTATAGTCAATTATGCTCTTGGAATCAAAGGTGTTCGTCTGGCTGCATTTTTTTGCGAAAGGGATGGAATGGTAAAGATCTCCTTTAGGTCAAAAGGGGATTTCTCCGTCAAGGAAATGGCTTCCATGCATTTCTCTGGCGGTGGACATGCCAATGCCGCTGGAGGGAAAAGCACGGAAGGTATACAGATGGCGGTGCAGAGGTTCCTGGACATACTGCCCTCTTATTGCGAACGTTTAAATGCCTGAACTGAAATGAAATCGCCTATTCATCTAATTTCTTTAAACTCGGTTCTCCTGGTTTTGCTTTTTCTGCAATCATGCAAGCAGCAAACATCAACATCCACAGGTCTTTCAAAAAAAGATCAAACCAATGACATGTTGATACAAAACCAGAAGGCAATGGTAAATGATGAAACAGCCGACATAGATGCCTACATAGCTAGAAGAGGTATTCAGATGCAATCCACGCAAACCGGACTTCGTTATAATATTTATCTGAAGCAAGAAACATCGGATAGCATCAAAACATTAAGCGAGGTTGAAATCAAATTCAAGGTTTCATTGCTGAACGGTGAACTGATTTACAGCTCAGACAGTACAGGAACCATCAAACTTGTTGTAGGTAGATCTGAACTTGCCTCCGGGTTGCAAGAAGGATTGCAATTAATGAAGGAAAAAGAAAAGGCAATGTTCATCATACCTTCACACTTGGCATATGGTTTGACCGGCGATGGAGACAAGATAAAGCAATACCAATCATTGGTTGTTGATGTTGAGGTTGTCGATTTGATCAGTAATAATCGAAAATAAACCAGGAAATGCGAATGCCTAACCGTACTTTGTTTTTTTTACAACTTTTCTTTTTATCAATTCTGTTAACATTTGTTTCCTGTACAAGGGACAAGGAGGGGTATCGCACCACCGACGACGGATTGCTTTATAGGTTCATTGACGACAGAAGTGGAAGTGAGCCATCGCTGGGTGATATCCTGGTTATGGACATATCCTACTTCAATGAAAAAGGGGAGCTATTATTTGACTCCAAGTCTTTGAAGGATTCATTCACTGTGGAGCTGGTTAAGCCTACATTCAAAGGCGGTGTTGAGGAAGGTTTTGCCATGATGACTGTCGGCGACAGCGCGTTGTTCAAGGTGAATGCTGATTCACTATTCGCCATCACATTCAAGGGGGAATCGCCTTACAAAAACATTCCTGGCGAAAAAATCCGATTCAATGTGAAGATGAGGAACATTATTCCCAGGGCGATAGCCGATTCCATTAGGATTGCCACTGACCTGCGTTTACGAAGAGAGGAATTTGGAGGGTTGGACAGTTTCCTTAGAAAAAACAATTTGGATGTGGTGCCTACCAAAAATGGCGCCTATTTGTCAATTTCCGATCCGGGCTCAGGACTGCTTCCAAAATCGGGCGATACGGTATTTGTCAGATATAAGGGGGTATTGTTAAGCGGAATGGTTTTTGATTCAACCACAACTGAACCTTTTCCTTATGTTGTTGGGGTAACTCCGGTCATTGAAGGATGGGCCGAATGCATTCCAATGTTGGCAAAAGGATCAAAAGCCAGAATGGCTTTCCCTTCCGACTTGGCATACGGATCGTTGAACATGGGACCCATACCACCTTATTCGTCCCTTTATTTTGAAATTGAAATTGTTGATATCAAAGCAGGCAGGAATGGGAGGGAGGACCAAGCGACATCAGCCAAGTAGGAACACGCAAGGGATGTCTTTAAGCACCGGCGGTTTCACTTTTACCCATTCAGATATCCTCTTTGTCAGAATGAATTCATGGCTTGTTGTTATGCCTGTTGCTATGCAAAGTCTCAATTCGCCATTTGCATTTTTAACCAGGTCCTGAAACAAAGCGTCGTTGCGATATGGGGTCTCAATGAAAACATGAGTGTATTTTTCCTTGATCACCATGACGGACAAATCTTTTATTTTCCTGATCCGTTCGTCCTTTTCCTTGGGCAAATATCCCTGAAAAGTGAATTTCTGGCCATTCAGGCCGGATGCTGCCAATGCCAAAAATATTGAGGATGGTCCAGGCATTGGTACTACCCGAACTCCAACTGCATGAGCCATTAAAACAACATCAGAACCAGGATCGGCAACACCAGGAATCCCACATTCACTCATCAATCCTGCATTCCGACCAGACTTGACTTTGGCAATAAATTCCGCAATCAGTTCCTTGTTATTGGAGTGCTTATCCAACTGGATAACCTCGATATCCTGTAATTTGAAATTCGGCTCAAACAGCTTGATGAAGTGTCGTGCTGTTTTCGCATTCTCCACTATGAACAAATCCAGGTTTCTGACCAGTTCAATGGTGCCCTCCGATAAAACCTCTTTAAGTGGGTTTTCTCCAAGCGGCACTGGTATCAGATACAATATTCCTGGTTTATCTGTCATTTGCTATTAGGATGATGACTTTATTTTTTCAATGATTTTCCTGCAACCCAGATCAATTACCATTCCTACCTCATCAAACACCTCACTAGAACATTTATAGGGATCGAAAACATTTGTACCAGTACCGGCATATTGCAGAAACAAGTGAACATTGGATACGTCATCTCCAGGTGACGCCATACCGATGATGCTTTCATGCACGGATTCATCCATTGTGAAGATAAGGTCAAAGTCATTGAAATCCGACTTTACGAATGGGCGGGATTTCTGGCCTGAGATGTCAATTCCCATTTTGCTTGCGGTCAGGATAGAACCAGATTGCGGAGGTTCACCCTCATGGTAGGATAATACTCCTGCGGAGTCAATCTCACATGGGATTCCGTCCTCCAGCATGCGTTTCCGCATGATACCTTCTGCAAGGGGTGACCTGCAAATGTTACCGAGGCAAACCATCAATATTTTCATGGTAAATTTCAAATAAAAAAGGTGAGCGTTATAAAAGCCCACCTTTATTATGTTAGATAATCAGAAAATCACTTTTCGCTGATTTGGATTCTTTTTTGAATATCGGAAACATACGTTTTGAACTTCTTGTCCGTTTCCATGAGGTTATTAACGGTCCGGCATGCATGCAAAACGGTTGCATGGTCTTTACCACCACAATGTATTCCAATGTTTGACAAACTTGACTTCGTCATGTTTTTGGAGAAATACATGGCAAGTTGGCGCGCTTGCACCACTTCGCGCTTGCGGGTTTTGGATTTAAGAACATCCAATGGAAGGTCGAAATAATCGCAAACAACCTTTTGGATATAGTCAATGGAAATTTCGTGAACCGTGTTCTTGACGAATTTATCAACCATCTGCTTGGCAAGTTCCAAGGTGATGGGCTTCTTATTCAATGATGATTGTGCAATGATGGATATGTATGCACCTTCAAGTTCCCTGATATTGGTGGTGATGCTCATGGCAACATATTCCACAATTTCGTTTGGAAGTTCAATCCCATCAAGGTACATCTTGTTTTTCAAGATCGCGATTCGTGTTTCCAGATCCGGAGTCTGCAGGTCGGCACTCAACCCCCATTTGAAACGGCTAAGCAAACGCTGCTCCATTCCCTGAAGATCCACAGGAGGCTTGTCGGAGGTCAGAATGATCTGCTTGTTGTTTTGATGGAGGTGATTGAAAATATGGAAGAAAACATCTTGTGTCCGTTCCTTTCCGGCGAAGAACTGAATGTCATCAATGATCAATACGTCGATCATCTGATAGAAGTGAATGAAATCGTTGGTGGAGTTGTTCTTGACTGCATCCACGAACTGATTCATGAACTTATCCGAAGGAACGTAAAGTACGGTTTTGTTGGGGTGTGTGTTCTTTATTTCTATTCCAATGGCATGGGATAGATGTGTTTTCCCAAGTCCGGTGCCTCCATATATAAGGAGTGGATTGAAGGATGTTCCGCCTGGTTTGTTTGCAACTGCATAACCTGCCGAGCGGGCCAAACGGTTGCAATCACCCTCAATGAAGTTATCGAAAGAGAATGATGGCTTCAACTGTGAGTCTACATCCAGTTTCTTCAAACCTGGGATGATGAATGGATTTCGGATGGTAGAACCGATATCCAATGGCATGGCCACTGATGGGTTCTTCAAGCTACTGTTATTTTTAGCTGGAAGCTTGACCGTGTAGGGCTGTGCACTGTTCTGGTTGTTTTCCATTACAATGGAATACTCCAGTCGACCTTGTGGTCCGAGTTGATGTTTGATGGTTTTCCTGAGAAGATCGAGATAATGTTCCTCCAACCATTCGTATACGAATTGACTGGGGACCTCGATGGTCAGGACCTTGTTTTCCAACCGAACAGGTTTGATCGGTTCAAACCAGGTTTTAAAATTCTGGGCGCTGACATTGTCTCGTATTAAATTCAGACAATTTTCCCATACCTGTTCCAAAGACTTCTGCATACTGATGAACTACTTTCTTCCGGTTAAGATTAATGTGTTTGCCGTGAAAAACCGGCTGTTTGGGGATGTAATATTACGCAAATATTGGTTAAAAAAAGTAATAAAAAAAATTAAATACCACTTGTTTTTTTGATATCAATTACTGTACTAGAAAAACCATTGTTTTCTTTTGATTGAGTTTGGAAATGTACAATAATTTTTCCTAACTGTGCACCTGCCCATCCGGCTTGAGCTATCAATACATTTTTGCCGATGGCATTCTTTTCAAAAACGGTGTCAGTCAAAAAGGTGTGGGTGTGCCCTCCTATAATAATGTCCACATCAGTCGTGTTTCTGGCTAGGACCAAGTCGGATACCTGATTTGTACTGTATTGGTATCCAAGATGTGAAAGACAAACGACCAAGTCGCATTTTTTAAAATGACGAAGCTCCAATGAAGTTCTTTTTGCCGCTTCCAAGGCATCCATGTACGTCACGCCTCTAGATAGTTTTTTATCGACCAATCCATCCAATTTAATGCCTAATCCGAAGATGCCGATTCTTATTCCCTTGCGTTTGATGATTTTATATGGAAGGATTTTACCATGCAAGGCGGTTCCTCTCATATCGTAGTTGGCGTTCAGTAGCGGAAAGCGGGCAAATGCCAACTTGTCCGCCAACAGTTCGACTCCGTTATCGAATTCATGGTTACCCAAGGTTCCGGCATCGTAACCCATTGCAGACATGAGACGTAACTCCAATTCACCTCCGAAATAATTGTAATACGGTGTGCCTTGGAACATGTCTCCTGCGTCTAGCAAAAGCAGATCCGGATCCTCCAATCGCTCTTTTGCAATCAGTTGGGCCCTGGCCTCAGCACCCCCAAGTCCAGCGTATTTAGGGTGATTCGCTGGAAAGGGATCTATATGGCTATGAACATCATTAGTATGAAGAATCTTCAATGTAACCACCTTTGGGGAAGCCAACACCTTTGGAATGAATACGGTTCCCAACAAACCTGCAGAAAACCCCTTTATAAAGCCCTTGCGGCTCAATTTATTTTTCATGAATCCTCCCATCCAACTTAACGTCAATTGAGTCATTGAGGGCATTTAATCCCTTAATATGTTCGATGATGGCATCCCTGACTTTGACTCCAATACTTTTAACGCCACTGGTCGAGCTCAACATGGACATTCCATCACCGCCATTGGCTAAAAAATCGTTGGTTCCTATCCTGTAGATTTGACCGTTTTCCAATGGTCGGCCATTGAGTAAACGAATATCCTCGCATCGCTGATTGCTAATAGACAGCGAGATACCAGAAACAGGTATTCCTCCTTTGGATCCTATGTATTGAAAAAGAGACAACAACGAATCATAGGGTAACTCAGTCCAAACCAATTCGTTGTCAAAAGGCATCACTTGAAAAACCTCACCCAACTTAATTGATCCTTTTGGAATTACACCGCGCAGACCGCCATTATTGAAAACGAAAAAATCCAAAGCAGGTAAACCTGAGGCGATTAGTGTGTCGTTGATTCTGACCATACAAACATCCGATACAAAATTGCCCAAAGTACTTTCCGGCTTTCCCCTTTCCATGGATGTTTTTGAGTGTCCAATGACTTGATCCATTTCCTTGGATACTGAATCTCGATATGGCCTGATAATGGATTCAACAATCAAGTTGGAAGTCTTAGAAGGAGCAACTTGATTTAAATCTGAATCTACAGTTTGAATGGTCATTTTGGAACAGCCAATAGTGGCTGTTGTGACCAGGATGTACCCTAATTTCAAATATGTTGGAATACCTGACATCTAATTGTGTTCAGGGCTCAATATTAGTGATGCTATTCCTAAATTTGTAATGTCGGCTTGAACATTATTTAGAAGACCTATAACGGATGCATTGTCACGAAACAACCATCAGAGTGCGGTATGCTGAAACCGATCGCATGGGTTATGT
>JBEAXM010000202.1:0-4844 GCA_041159805.1 Bacteroidota bacterium | reverse complement strand
CCTTGGATATCTTGAACTCAGCCAAGGAAAAGGGTGTGAACATCCTGTTGCCAATGGATTCGGTGATCGCCGATGCTTTCAGCAATGAAGCAAATAAATCCACATCTCCCTCAGATCAGATTCCTGACGGTTGGATGGGTCTGGATATCGGTCCGGAGGCGACCAAGAAGTTCGCCGAAGTAATCAGCGGCTCGGCAACCCTGCTTTGGAACGGACCAATGGGTGTGTTTGAAATGGATTCCTTCCAAAACGGAACAAAGACCATCGCGGAAGCGGTTGCAAAGGCAACATCCGATGGCGCCTACTCACTCATTGGAGGAGGTGACAGCGCAGCTGCTGTGAACAAGTTCGGATTTAGCAACAAGGTGTCGTATGTTTCAACGGGCGGCGGAGCACTTCTTGAATTCCTGGAAGGTAAAAAACTGCCTGGCGTTGAACTGCTACTTGTTGATTGAGGATTCACCCCCTAGGTTTTCATTCAACTCCTCCTTCACATCCTGAATCACAGGAGTGATGAATGAGGATGTTCCCAGAACAATAGGATACAATAGCGATTCCTTCCTTGATTTCTCGGGGATGATATCGAATTTCCCTTCAAACGGTTTCACCAACCAGAATAAAACAGAAACCGCCACGGCGTACTTGAATACTCCCAAAACCGCGCCTGCCACCTTGTTAAATAGATTGAGCGAGGTGATTTTCAAGACACCTTCCAGCAGGCGCGCATAAAAAATGAAAATAAGCAGAATGGCTGCAACAACGATCAGGAACGATAACAGGTGCAATACCTGCGGACCGGCATCAGTGGCTTTTTTAAGCAATCCGTAAACAAGGTCCGATGATTTGAATCCTAGGTATATGCCTACCACCAGGCCCAATATCATGGCCACTTCGTAAATCAAACCCTTTTTGAATCCGAAATAGGCCCCCGCGATCAGCGGAACACAAATGATGGCATCGAAAAAATTCATCTGCTAAACTCGTATTTACCCCCAGGAGTTATTGACATCCCCTTGCTTGCCGCTAGATTGTCGAGGGAATTGATGACAACTCTTTCAAAGTTTTCAGAACGACGAAGCCCACGCTCATCAAGCATGCGGTTTATTTGCTCCTGTCGATCCAACGGTATGTGCTTGCGCAATAGTCCCAACAAATCCCTTCTAACCTCCCTAAGCTTTTTCACATGGTCCATTGCCTGATCACCATTTGAGTTGGAAAGCGACTCAGAAGAAAAACCATGGTAATTACCTGGCAGCTTGTCATTCCACCTCAGGTAATCAACCAAGTCCCATTGCGAGTTTTGAAACTGATAGCGTTCGGAAATCTTGTAATACATCCTCGATTCAAAAGTCATCAAGTTTGCGAAGTACGCATTTTCATCAGCTTTGGCCATCACCTTGATCCGCTCTTCGCCTTTCTTACCATAGCCCATATATGTTTTTGAAAGCGAATTGGAAAGTTTATACAACTCCGTTGAATCATACGTGGTAACCAAAATCGGCGGACGTTTATGAATGAAAATCTGGTTATAGTTGCCACCAGAAACCCGTGCGATGTTCCTCCAGCCCGACTCCTCCTCGGGCATGTTACGAGCGGTTTTGCAATAAAGCGTATTGATGGTGATGCCCTCCTTTACAGCCATATCACATGCATCCAAATAACTTATTGGCCCCAAATCCACCCGTCCGTTCCCAATGAGATAAATGACCTTGATGGATTGACTATCCTCACTCCAATCCAATTCACGGACGCAGGTCCGGATGGCGGAACCCACCATTTGATCACCTTTCTCGATGTATGGCTGGAGTTTGAACAGCTCGTAGCTCAACAAATCAAAATCGCTGGTGAAGCCTTTCAGAACCTTCACGTAATGGTTGCGCGCACCAAAACTTGGTCTCGAAAACCCAACAACTGCTATTCGAAGGGTGGGGGTGGGACGATAGTTGCTGACCTGATTGATGACTTCCCAATATCGATCGCGAATGTCATCCAAAATACCATTTGAACTCCCCGACAAATCAACACAAAACACCACATCCATTGCTGGCCCTTGTGGGTCAAGCTCCTCGTTTCCGTCAACAGGAAGTATTGTAAGTAGTAGCAGAAAAAAAACTGGAAGGGTTTTCATTTTACGAATATAAATTTGAAACGACCTGCCCTACAATAAGTTGCATTACTTACAAAATTAACAACAGCTATTAGCACCCTGACCTTAGCGATCCGTAATTTTGTTAACATCATGGACCTGAAAAGTGTAGAGGAGATAAAAAAGGACTGGACACTCCTGTTAAAAAAAATCGAAAGTCATTTTGGGGTTGACCCTGACCTCCAAGGAATTCTTTTTTTGATTGGGGTTCAGGAGCTTGGAGTAGGATTCAAGAGCTTTTCGAAATCGGAAAAACAAGACTTGATGCACATCGCCACATGCCGACTGATGAGTTATTATGGCTACTACCTGTTAAAGGGCCAAGATTCGGATGGATGGCCACATTGGGAATTGATAGAGCAAATTCCTGTCTTATCGCTTAAAGAGCAGGATTTGATCCTGAAAAAATCTGCAATTCGTTACTTCAGGGAATTGGATTTTATCTGACAATCAATGTTTTGGTAACTGTCTTCGATTGCTCAAGTCGAACAAAATCCCTAGCCGACAAATTAAACTTCTCTGCCTCAGCAACCAGCACACATTCCAGGTCAAAGGAAAAATAGGCTTGACCGGAGGCATCAGTAAGTTGTTGTTCGTTAACAGAAGCCTGAACCCCATTTACGGGGTTGGTAACACTATCCTGCCTGAGTACCACCAACGCGCCGGAGACACGACGACCTAGCGTATCAGTGACAATGATAACGGCCTCCGCAGGTCCCTCTTTCTTACATGAAGTACCGAAGGATAACGCAAGGGAAAGCATTACGATGGACAGAAGGGCAACTCTCATTTATAGGGAATTTTTATTTCTTAAGTTTGCGATGCAATTAAGTCAAAGTTAATCAATTTCCAATAACGACGTCAAATAAAACATGAGAAAAGCCACCCTAATCATGATTGCCGTGCTTGCCTTGGCGGGATGTAAAACAAACAAACCCGTTACACAGACAGCTCCAAATACAGTTGTGGAAACCGGTCCGAAGATTGTTCAAATCAGCACTACTTACGGAACCATCAAGGTCAGACTTTACGATGAAACACCCAAGCATCGCGACAACTTCGTGAAATTGGTCAAGGAAGGGTTTTACACAGACCTGCTCTTTCATCGTGTCATCAAGGATTTCATGATACAAGGCGGAGACCCCACATCGAAAAACGCAGCTCCAGATGCTATGTTGGGAAATGGGGGCGGTAACATGGAACGGATTCCGGCCGAGTTCTCGCCTGCCCTATATCATAAAAAAGGGGTATTGGCCGCAGCCCGCGTCAACAATCCGGAAAAGGCATCAAGCGCATGCCAGTTTTACATTGTGCAAGGAAGAAAATTCAGCGATACGGAATTGGATGGATTGCAAACACGTGCCGGCATCACTTACACCGAACAGCAACGCAACGACTACAAGACAATCGGAGGAACGCCACACCTGGACATGAACTACACCGTGTTCGGAGAGGTCATAGAGGGACTTGAGGTGGTAGATAAGATTGCAGCACTTGAAACCGACAGAAGCAAAGGCGATCGACCCAAGCAAGATGTGAAGTTTACAATCCAGATGTCCAGATAAGGATTAAACCCGCTTTTATTTCCGCGAACAAACAATGGACACTAACGAGCTGCTTAAAGAAGCAATCGCATTTGAAGCTCAAACCAAGGAGCAGTTGGATGCATTCAAATCGAGATTCCTTGGTAAGAAAGGTGTTTTGGCTGATTTGTTCGCCAACATGCGAAACATCACACCCGAAAATCGCAAGGAATACGGACAGCAGGTGAACGCAATCAAAATCGCCGCAGAGGAAAAGGTTTCATTCTTTACCAATGTATTTGAGAATCCGGATTCCAGCACCGGATCCGACACAGACCTTACACTTCCTGGCAACTGGATACCCAACGGATCCATGCATCCCGTAACAGCGGTGCGGAACGAGATTTTGGAAATCTTTTCAAGAATCGGTTTCAAGATTGCTGAGGGTCCCGAAATCGAGGATGACTGGCACAACTTCTCTGCCCTGAACTTCCCACCTGAGCATCCTGCCCGTGACATGCAGGATACGTTTTTCATGTCCAATGATGAAGCGTTTGCCTTGCGCACGCACACTTCATCTGTTCAGGTCAGGATCATGGAATCGAACAAGCCGCCCATCCGTATAACCGCTCCTGGCAGGGTTTATCGCAACGAAGCAATCTCCGCAAGAGCGCATTGCCTTTTCCACCAAGTGGAAGGTCTATATATCGACAAGGATGTTTCATTCGCCGACTTGAAACAAACATTACTGCACTTTGCCAGGGAGATGTTCGGAGCCGAAAGCAAAATACGGTTGCGGCCCTCCTACTTTCCGTTCACCGAGCCATCTGCCGAAATGGATGTTTCATGCAACATATGTTCGGGAGCTGGATGTAATGTTTGCAAGCACACCGGCTGGCTCGAAATCATGGGATGTGGAATGGTGGACCCACAGGTATTGAAAAACTGCGGTATTGACCCCGAGGAATACTCTGGCTACGCATTCGGAATGGGCATTGAACGCATCGCCATGCTCAAATATTCCATTAAGGACCTACGGTTGTTTTTCGAAAACGACGTGAAGTTTTTACGTCAGTTCGGCACCCATTGACACCACCTTACCGCAACACAAACATCCGGTAACTATCCAGCTTCACCAATACAAAAAGCAGGATGGTGAATGCCCATAGGGAGGA
>JBEAXM010000135.1:0-3239 GCA_041159805.1 Bacteroidota bacterium | reverse complement strand
GGCAACATGTGGCTGGTCATTGGTTAATTGCTTGTAAGCAACCAATTCAAAGTCTCCGTAGTTAGTGGGTAATTTTACATGTACTTCCTTCTCAATAAGACTTTCTGTCTTTAATCTGTAGGAGATCAGATCCTGAATGGATATGACCTTCAATCCGAACTTTTCAGCAATTAAAAAAAGATCCGGAAGTCTGGCCATTGAACCATCGGCGTTCATGATTTCCACTAATACTCCAGAAGATTCAAATCCGGCCAAACGGGATAAATCGGCTGCCGCTTCCGTGTGTCCTGCTCTTCTGAGTACCCCACCGCGAACCGCTTTCAAAGGAAAAATGTGACCAGGTCTTCCGAGGTCATCGGGTTTTGTTTCACTATTTATAAGGGCTTGTATCGTTTTCGATCGATCAGAGGCCGAAATACCGGTAGTACAACCATTCCCAAGTAAATCAACGGATATGGTAAACTGCGTTTCGTTACTGGATGTGTTTTTACTGACCATCATTTCCAATCTCAACTCTTCACATCTTTCGGCAGTGAGACTCACACAAATCAATCCACGGCCGTGGGTGGCCATGAAATTGACCACTTCAGGAGTTGCGCATCTTGATGCTGCTATGAAGTCGCCTTCATTCTCCCTATCCTCGTCATCCACTACAATAACCACCTTTCCTGCACGGATATCTTTGAGAGCGTCCTCAATGGTATCCAACTTTCGATCTATAGACATTTTCTGTTTATTCTTAATTGCAAAGTTAACTTAATGCGGAGGCAAGTCGACTTCATTACTTGATTCTAACAATGCAGAACTGAAAAAAGATAAGATTCAGATGAATTCTTACATCCTATATCAGACAATCCCTAGAATCAAATTAACTTAAAGTGCTGTTTTTCTATAAGTTACGTATAATAAAAAGATCAATAACACTCCCAATCTTTCAAATGAGATTGGCATTTATTAACAACCATTACAATTTTCTCAAGGATGTAATTTGGCTTCATGGGATTTGATAACACATACGTCCCTCTTTTTCAGTTCATTTGAAATGGTTGTTATGGTTTGATAAGGTTAAAATCAGATGCCGGGGCGGTTTAAAAGTACCAAACCGGTATCTGAAACCTTGATTAAACAAAAGTCGTTCAAAAGACAGATTTGGTTTATTGGTTAGTTCAGATGATCACCATACCAGGTTGACCCCGTAAGGTCTCTCCTAAGGTTAGGTGGATCAAAAAAAGAAACCGTGACCCCGTAAGGTCACGGTTTTCCTTTTTTATACTCCCCAATAGTATCAACGAAAAGATGCTCCAATTTTTCACCAACTGTATCCAGATTGTAATTCTCCATGACATATCTGCGAGAATCTTCGCCGATTTTAGTCAATCGTTCAGGTGAATCAAGCAAATCAATAATCATACTAGCAATATCGTTGATCTGATCTTTGACCATTAAGACTTTTTCATGGCCTTCTATGAAGGATTTTGCACAAAGGCTTGTTGTGATAGTGGCTAAACGCATCGACATGGCCTCCAAGATTTTATTTTGCAATCCAGTTCCTGAGACCATTGGAGCAACAAATATTTTTGAAATGGAATAACAAGACCGGATATCATCCACCCATCCGGTAACCTGTACATTTGGACCTGATAATGAAACAACCTCTTGGCTGGGATTGGCACCTGCCAACATCACCTTAACCTGAGGTCTTTTTCTCCATACAACAGGCATGATTTCCTTAATAAGGAATCGTGATGCTTCAATGTTCGGTTGATAACCCATGTTTCCTACAAACAAGACATCAATTTTATCCGAGGTATTTACCTTATCGAAAAATGAACAATCAACACCATTGGGAACAATGGTAACCTTTTCATTACTCTCAAGATTCATATTGAACAGATCGGATTCACTGATAACGGAAAACGAATCAAATTTGTCATAGCATTTCCTTTCAAATCTGTTCAACAGTTTTGATTCAAGGGAGAAAATAACCGATAACAGAAAGTATGAGCTATGAGCACGCTGATACATCCCTTTTGAAAAGGCATCCTGATAATCCAACACCAAGGGAACATTGAGAATGTTTTTAGCATACAGGGCAGTTCTACACAATTGGAAATATGCCAAATCGAAGTCAGAGCCGCTGATTTTTTCCTGAATAAGACGTTGGAATCCCTTATTGAAAAAATACAATGATTGGACAGAGCTGAAGGTGATATATGATAAGAGAACATTCAAAAGGATGTTGATTCTACCAAGGCGATGAATGGTTATTGATTTACAATAGACATTCAGCTTACTCAAGCTTTCTTCGGATACAGGCGAATCAGAAACGGCAAACAAGTGAATCTCATGACCGCGTTCATATAACAAGCGGATCTGTTGGTAAGCCCTAAGCTTATCGCCCTTCTCCAAAGGGTAAGGAAACCGAGATGTTACAATTGCGATTTTCATGCTGATGTATCTGCGGTTTTATCAAGAAAATCCGACAACTGCTGACCAACAATATTCTTATCATATTTTTCAGACGCAGTTTTTCTAGCGTTCAACGCGATGCGTAACGCATTTTCCTGATCTGTCAGGCATTTTGTGATCTGCCTTTCGAAGGCATCTGGGTCATCAGCTATCAGGATGTCAAGACCATCACTTACGTCAATACCTTCGGCACCTATGGTTGATGAAATAATCGTTCTTCCAGATGCCATGCCTTCAAGTATTTTTACACGCATCCCACTTCCAGACAACAATGGTACAACCATCAATTGCTTCCCATCCATGAATGCATTCAAATCATCAATGTATCCGTAAACCTTGATGGTGCTTGAATTCAGAGCGAAATACTTTTGTGGCATTCCCTTGCCAGCCAAATGGAGAACCAATCCTGGATGTCTTTTCTCAACCATAGGCCAAACATTTTCCAAAAACCAATCTACGGCTTCCACATTCGGCATCCAGTCCATGGAACCTAAATGGAATATGTTTAAAAACGAATTTGAAATCGGGGTGGAATTGTATTTGGAGACATCTAAGCTTACTGGTGATACTAGAATACCCTTGCTAAAACCATTCCTTATAAACCAATCCGAATCCTCAGTAGTCAGTGTGATGATTGCGTCCAAATCATTCAAAACACCCGTTTCATATTTTTTCAAACGGTTAGCCAAAAATGCAAGATATAGCCGACGAACGGGGTTGGCTGCCTTTTTAGCAAGACGCTCCCAAATGACATGCTCAATATTATGGGC
>JBEAXM010000105.1:0-8932 GCA_041159805.1 Bacteroidota bacterium | reverse complement strand
TACCCGGCTCTACCCGAGGTGCCGAAGAAAGCATGGACGCTCTGTTTCCCTACCTACTCCATCTGTTCCGTGTGATGGATATGGAGCGAGCGCATGGGGAGTGAAATATGAAACCTCGATTGCATATATCTTCATGACCCCTGAATTGGAACACATAATCGAGAACATCATTTCATTGACCAAGCTGCTTCAATTCAGCTGGTCGACAGTCTTGATTTACTTCGGCATTTTCCTCGCCGCAGCGTTTGTTGAATTTTTATTCGAAGGCGCTGAGCGGTCCTCCATCAGGAACATCATGAAGATGAAACGAACCACAGCAAACGATTGGTGGTGTTGGTTATTGTCGCTGTTCGGCATATTCGACTTCCTGTCGTTCATGTTCTCATTCGGACTTTTTTATTGGATATCAGCCCTGATGTACCAATACATCGGCAAACATGAGGTTTTGGATTTCATACAGCCCGACGCCATCAAGTTCGGATTGGTTTTCCTGCTATCCGACCTGAAACATTTCGTTTGGCACAGGGTGATGCACTCCAAGTTGCTTTGGCCGCTACACCAATACCATCACTCTGCAACGGAATTCAACCTGATTACAGGCGCAAGAGGTCATTTCCTTGAGAAAGGGGTATTGATCCTTTTCGATAGCATGTTCTTCCTTATGGTTGGATTGCCCCCTCATTACTTCATTTACCTGGCATTCATTCGAGAATTTCACAACATGCTCATTCATTCGAACATCAGGAGTGATTTCGGCTGGCTGGGTAAATATGTGTTGATCTCTCCAAACGCACACCGCTTGCATCACAGCATTGATCCCGGCGACTACAATCGAAACTATGGCACTTTTTTCGTTTGGTGGGACTACCTTTCAAGAACCTTTTCACATCCGGTAAAGCCCATAGCCATCGGTATCACAGCCGATCACATCAATGACCGCGGGTTTTTCAAAGGTCAGTTTACAGAAACGCTGGACTTCATCAGAAAAGCCCTGTTCAGGGCAAATCGATAACTGAAGTCATCGACAGGGGCTGTAAAGTAGCGTTACTGATCTTTCTTCCTATCTTTACCTCATGTCGGAAAACATCCGCTTCATTGCGAAAACCATTACCGGGCTCGAAGAGGTCCTTGCCAAGGAGCTGCTAAGATTGGGCGCACGGGAAGTGGAGCCGTTGTACAGGGCGGTTGCCTTCACAGGTGATAAAGGATTCTTGTACAAAGCGAACTTTTGCCTGCATACCGCCTTACGCATACTAGTACCCATCCATTCCTTTGAGGTAAGCGATGAGCAAAGTCTATACAATGCCATCAAAAAAATGCCTTGGGAAGATTACCTGGAGGCCACCGATTCACTTGCCATCGATACCGTGCTGAGCACTCGATTGTTCTCTCATTCGCAATTCATCTCACAAAAAGCCAAGGATGCGATCGTGGATCGTTTCCGCGAGAAGTTCCAAGTCAGGCCCGATGTGGATTTGAAAAACCCAACCCTCCGCATCAACCTGCACATCAACGAAAACATCTGCAATGTATCGTTCGATAGCTCTGGAGAGAGTTTGCACAAACGCGGCTACCGGGAACAAACCAATCTGGCACCTATGAACGAGGTGCTGGCGGCTGGACTTGTCAAGCTATCCGGTTGGCAGAAACATCAACCATTGATTGACCCCATGTGTGGCTCGGGAACGATTTTGATTGAAGCCGCATTGATTGCAGCCAACATACCGCCCGGATATTACCGTGAACTTTTCGGATTCATGAAATGGAGGAAGTTCATGCCATTTGACGAAGCGCTTTGGAAAACCATCACGGATGGAGCCATCGGTCGCATAGACGCGTCAGACATTCAGATATTCGGAGGAGAACTTTCACACCATGTTGCACGCAAGGCAAAAGAGAACGTGAAGCTGGCAAGGGTTGAGGACATGGTCCAGATCCGTGAGTGCGACTTCCGTGAGTTCGATCCTCCAGAACGCAAGGGTGTGGTCATTGTGAATCCCCCATACGGTGAACGGATGGATAAGGACGATCTTACTGAATTGTATAAATCCATCGGCGATACGTTCAAAAAGAAATTCACGGGTTACGACTGTTGGTTGATCACTTCCAACAAGGAGGCCTTGAAGCATCTTGGGTTACGCACCTCCAGACGTATTCCTGTATTCAATGGTCCTTTGGAGTGTCGTTTTGTCAAGTACGAAATGTACATGGGCAGCAAAAAGCAAACTGCCGAATAAATCAAAACCTTCAGCACAAAAAAACCCGATACAGATTCCTCCATATCGGGTTTGATTGGTTTACTGTATTGGTATCAGCTACCGCAGGATATGCAACCTTCTGGATTGTCGAGACTGCATGACACTTGTGCGGCGATTTCCTCAGCTGTGAGCTCGGCTACTCCTTCAGGAGCGGCGCTGGCTGCTCCGGCCTTCTGTAGGTAGGCGGCATCAACCGTGAATTTGATTGCATCCACTGCCGCTTTGGTGCGGAGGTAGTACATGCCTGTTTTGAGGCCTTTCTTCCAGGCATAGAAATGCATGGAACTGAGTTTTGAGAAATTGGCGTTTTGCATAAAGATGTTCAGCGACTGGCTTTGGCAGATGTATGCGCCACGATCGGCGGCCATATCGATGACAGCACGCTGTTTGATTTCCCAAACGGTTTTGTACAATTCCTTGATGTCTTGTGGGATTTCTGGAATATCCTGTACAGAGCCGTTGCTGGCGATGAGCTTGCTCTTGAGGTCATTGTTCCACAAACCGAGGCGAACCAGATCCAACAGGAGATGCTTGTTAACCACCACGAACTCGCCTGATAACACACGACGCGTGTAGATGTTGGATGTATAGGGCTCAAAGCACTCGTTGTTGCCCAAGATCTGCGAAGTGGATGCAGTAGGCATTGGAGCAAGCAGCAACGAATTGCGAACGCCATGCTTCATCACCTCCTCACGCAACACATCCCACTCCCAGCGTGATGATGGGGTTACGCCCCACATGTCGAATTGGAATATGCCCTGCGATACGGGTGAGCCGGCATAGGTTTGATACGGTCCTTCCATGATAGCCAGATCCTTGGATGCAGTCATGGCCGCGTAGTAGATGGTCTCGAAGATTTCGCGGTTCAGGTTGCGGGCCTCCTCTGATTCAAAAGGCATGCGAAGCAATATGAACGCGTCGGCCAGTCCTTGCACACCGATTCCAATCGGGCGGTGACGCATGTTGCTGTTGCGGGCTTCGGGAACTGGGTAGTAGTTGACGTCGATGATCTTGTTCAGGTTACGGGTCACTACGTAAGTGATGTCAAATAGTCGCTGGTGGTCGAACTTGCCATCCACAACAAAACGTGGCAATGAGATGGAAGCCAGGTTGCATACCGCTACCTCATCCTTGTCGGTGTATTCAACGATTTCGGTACAGAGGTTGGAGCTCTTGATGGTTCCCAGGTTCTTCTGGTTCGACTTGCTGTTGCATGCATCCTTGTAGAGCATGTATGGTGTTCCGGTCTCGATTTGAGATTCGAGTATGGCGGTCCACAGCTCACGGGCCTTGACTACCTTGCGGGCCTTGCCTTCGCGCTCGTAGCGCTCGTACAACGCTTCGAATTCATCGCCATAACAATCGGCAAGTCCTGGAGCTTCGTTCGGACAGAACAGCGACCAGTCGCCTTCCGCCTCTACGCGCTTCATGAACAGGTCGCATATCCAAAGTGCATAGAACAAATCGCGTGCACGCATCTCTTCCTTACCATGGTTCTTCTTCAGCTCGAGGAAATCGAAGATGTCGGCATGCCATGGTTCAAGGTAGATGGCGAAGGATCCTTTGCGCTTTCCTCCTCCTTGATCAACGTAACGTGCGGTGTCGTTGAACACGCGCAGCATGGGCACGATGCCATTGCTGGTTCCGTTGGTGCCACGGATGTATGATCCGGTAGCACGGATGTTGTGAATGCTTAGACCGATACCGCCTGCGCTTTGTGAAATCTGTGCTGTTTGCTTGAGTGTATCGTAGATGCCTTCGATGCTGTCGCCTTTCATGGTCAACAGGAAGCATGATGAAAGCTGCGGCTTGGGGGTGCCAGCATTGAACAATGTTGGAGTGGCGTGGGTGAACCAGCGCTCGCTCATCAAGGTGTAGGTTTCAATGGCGGCGTCGATGTCTTCCTTGTGGATGCCGATGGCTACACGCATAAGCATGTGCTGAGGACGCTCCACCACTTTGCCATTCAGCTTCAAAAGATATGACTTCTCGAGTGTTTTGAATCCGAAATAGTCGTATCCGAAATCACGATCATATATGATGGTTGAGTCGAGCAACTCGGCATTGTCGGTAATGACCTTGTATACATCGTCTGCAATCAACGACGCAGGCAAACCGGTGCGTGGATCCACATATTCATGTAGGTCGCGCATGGTTTCGGAGAACGACTTCTTGGTATTCTTATGCAGATTGGAAATGGCGATACGGGAAGCCAACAACGCATAGTCAGGATGCTTGGTGGTGAGCGATGCCGCCACCTCTGCCGCCAGGTTGTCAAGCTCACTGGTGGTAACACCGGCATAGATCCCCTCAATGACCTTCATGGCCACTTGAACAGGGTCTACGTGTGCAGGCGACAAGCCATAGCATAAACGTTGGATGCGTGAGGTGATCTTGTCGAACTTCACGGACTCTTTCTTACCGTCTCTTTTAACTACGTACATGTTATGCGTTAATTAAAGATTAAAATGAGAGATTATTGGTGACGGGTATTCTATCAGGCCCGGAGGCCTTTATTATTGTTTTAAGGAAATGACAGGATGACTATTGCTAAGGTGTTCAATTAAAACCTGGGGTCGACACGGGGTTGTGTGGAGTTTTCAACCAAGTTTCAAACACCGCTAGCTATTGGTTATCAGAAGTCGGTATCGTCCAAAACGATTTTGTTCTTCTCAGGATCCTTGTTGGTGACACCGGCTTTCTGGTACTCACCCACACGTTTCTCGAAGAAGTTGGTCTTCCCTTGGAGCGAAATGTTCTCCATGAAATCGAATGGATTGGTCACATTGTACACTTTGGGACATCCCAAGGACACCAGGAGACGATCCGCTACGAACTCAATGTACTGGCACATCAGCTTCGAGTTCATGCCTATGAGTGACACGGGCAGGGCATCGGTTACAAACTCATGCTCATTCTTCACTGCGTCCATGATGATGGAAGTAACGTGCTCAACGCTCAATTTATTTTCCAACATGCTGTAGAGCAGACAGGCGAAATCGCAGTGCATGCCCTCGTCACGAGAAATAAGTTCATTGGAGAAGCTCAGCCCCGGCATGAGGCCGCGCTTTTTCAACCAGAAGATGGAGCAGAATGATCCGGAGAAGAAGATGCCTTCTACCGCTGCAAACGCCACCAATCGCTCAGCGAATGATCCGTTCTCAATCCAACGAAGCGCCCATTCGGCCTTCTTCTGTACGCAGGGAACGGTTTCAATGGCGTTGAACAGCCGTTTCTTTTCAATCGGGTCCTTTATATAAGTGTCGATCAAAAGTGAGTAAGTCTCTGAATGGATGTTTTCGATCATGATCTGGAAGCCATAGAAACAACGTGCTTCTGGCAGCTGTACCTCACGCATGAAGTTTACAGCCAGGTTTTCATTCACGATACCATCGCTGGCGGCGAAAAACGCCAATACGTGCTTTACAAAATGCTGCTCGTCAGCGGTCAGTCGCTCCCAATCCTTCAAATCAGGCCCTAGGTCAATCTCCTCAGCGGTCCAAAAAGAGGCCTCATGCTTCTTATACATGTCCCAAATTTGAGGATACTTAATAGGTAGTAAAACAAAACGTTCCTTGTTCTCTTGGAGCAAAACTTCCATAAAATACTGGTTTTAATTAAGTTGACGATTCCTTTACCCAACCGGTCCAACGGCCAGGTTTATTTTTTGATTTTGAAATTTAAATTTGGTTGGTAATCAGTGCAGTAAAGGCCATAGGGCTTAGTCACTGACTACCCTACAAACATTCATAAAATTTATCCCTCCAACAACTGATTTTTACAAACATTCAGATGTATTTTTCAACACGCCGGGTTGATAAAAAAAGCATGCTTCGACCTTTGTTTTGGACGGCAGATTGCTAAATAAGTAAGGTGCTTTTCTGAGGGTCAACCCCTTGAGGGGTTACAAACCGTTGTGGAAAGCGCTCAGCCCTGTTTTTGTTCCACGGCAAGCTGTAGTTCCTGGTACCATTTGCGGCCGTATTTCCGAATCAGCGGTTCCTTGAGGAACTTGTACACCGGGACTTGCAGCTTTTTACCTAATGAACAGGCATCGGCACAAATATCCCACTTATGGTAGTTGACTGCCTCCAGCCCACTTTTAAGTTTATCAATGCGAATGGGGTATAAATGACATGATATGGGCTTGCGGAACTTGATGACCCCATCGGCCCATGCCTTTTCGATACCACACTTGGCCACTCCGTTTTCGAATATGGTGTACGCACACTCCTGGTTGCCATTCACCAAAGGCGTTACAAAGTCTCCGTCACTATCAACCAGGTATTTGCCATACTTCTTAACGGCTTTCTTCCCCTCCTTGGTCATGTAGGGTTCGATTTTATCGTAGATGTCGTCGAGAATCCCCAACTCATCCTCATCCAAAGGCGCACCGCTCTCTCCTGCCACACAACACTCACCTTTGCAAGCCGACAAGTCGCAAACGAATTTTTTGGAAATCACCTCGGATGATACGATTGTATTGCCAACTTGGATCATGCCTCAAAGTTAGTCGGAAATCTAAAATAAAAGTTACAAGTGAATGGTTACAAGTGACAAGTTTTCAGAAGATTCAACACCTAATGGTAGGATCTACAGCCAAATATTGTTACTTGTTACTTGTCACTAGTCACTGGTCACTAGTCACTAGTCACTAGTCACTAGTCAAATTAAGCCTTTACCCAACATTCTCTACCTTTGCACCATGCAGTCCATCATCAACGTCACCAACCTGGTAAAGGATTACGGCTCATTGCGGGCGGTGGATGGAATCAGTTTTGATGTGATGGAGGGAGAGATTTTCGGTTTGCTTGGACCCAATGGCGCCGGCAAAACCACCACACTTGAAATCATCGAAACGCTACGTGAACCCACGGCCGGATCCGTGAAGGTTTGCGGCTACGACATCCGCCAAAGCGCTGACCACATCAAACAGCAAATCGGTGTGCAATTGCAGGCCGCAGGATATTATCCAAGCTTGACCCTGACCGAACTCATTCGATTGTTCTCCGGACTGTACAACCGGGACGTGGATCCCATGGAGATTCTCCAGAAAGTGGCATTGGTTGACAAAGCAAAAGCGAAGTACAAAGAGCTTTCGGGCGGACAAAAGCAACGGTTCTCCATCGCCACCACGCTCATCAATCAGCCTCGTGTTGTTTTTTTGGATGAGCCTACCACCGGGTTGGATCCTCAGGCAAGGCGTAATTTATGGGACTTGATCCGTGACATCCGTTCCAAAGGAACCACCGTGGTGATCACCACCCATTACATGGACGAGGCCGAGCAGCTATGTGACCGCGTGGCCATCGTGGAAAAAGGTAAAATCATCGCCATCGACTCTCCTGATGCGCTCATCGACCGCTTGGTGGCAACGGGTTTCGAACGCCCAAAGGAGATGAAAAAAGCCAACCTCGAGGATGTTTTTCTCAACCTCACCGGGCGTGAGTGGCGCGACGAATAAGCCGCCGGAATACTAAATTCCCAACGTTTTCGTTTCTCACATATTAACAAAGCCGTGTTCACAATGGCATTGCTGCATGAAACTGCTGCAAGTGCTTTGTAAATAACTTTACAACTCACAAATCAAATCATACACCATGAGCTTATTGCTTCAAATCGTGGCCCCAAACAATCCTCAACCGGATGAAGTGTCCATGTCATTATGGGAACTTTTAGTCAAAGGTGGTCCCATCATGATTCCAATCGCCCTGTGCTCGGTAGTGGCTGTTTACCTGATTGTAGACCGCTTACTGGCCATTCGAAAAGCCGCCAAGGTTGATCCGAACTTTATGAATAGGATCCGTGATTTCATGGGTAGTGGAAATGTTGAGGCGGCCAAGGCACTATGCAAAAACACGAAAGGGCCAATTGCACACATGATTGGAAAAGGAATCAGCCGACTTGGCAAACCCACCCGCGAAATTGAAAACGCTATCGAGAGCGCAGGGAAACTCGAGGTATACAACATGGAGCGCAACCTGGGCTACCTAAGCACCATCGCCGGTGTAGCACCCATGTTCGGTTTCCTCGGCACCATCTTCGGCGTAATTCAGATCTTTTATGAGATTTCACTTCAAAACAGTTTGGAGATAAATACGATTTCAAGCGGACTGTATGTGAAAATGATCACATCCGGTGCAGGACTATTCGTTGGGATGATTGCGTACATTGGATTTAATTTCCTAACCCAGTATGTGGATCGGGTCATCAACAAAATGGAGATAACGGCCGTTGAATTCATCGATCTACTTGAAGAACCGACCAAATGAACCTTCGTCGCCGACATAAATCACATACTGAGGTCTACAGCCACTCGCTGAACGACATCATGTTCTTTTTGCTGCTGTTCTTCCTGATTGCATCCACAATGGCGACGCCTTCGGTACTGAAGCTGTTGCTGCCAAATGCAAAAACAGGCATCCAAGCCGTAAAGCATCCAGTGGTTATCAGCATGACTGCCGACGGACAATATGCAGTAAACGAGACCGTGGTTACAAAGGAGACACTTGAACAGGTATTGTTGTCGGAAATCAAAGGACAGCAGGACCCAACGGCTTTGTTAAAGGTTGACAAAAGTGTTCCTTGGGAGGAAGTGGTGTTTTTATTGGATATCGGAAACAAAAATAAAGTCAAAATGGTAGCTGCTACCAGTTTGACCAAGTACCAGGAAC